>CAMBRJ010000237.1 GCA_945870175.1 Gemmatimonas phototrophica | reverse complement strand
CCACCTGTGCCTGCACCGCCGCCGGCGCGGTCATCATCAGCGCCAGCCCCCAGTACAACCGTATCGCGCTCACTTGATCCCCGCCGTGGGCAGCACGGTGGTACGACCGCGTAGCTCCGTCGCATCCGACAGGTGCAGCTCACTCAGTTGCAGCGACAATGTTGACGCGGCGTTCGCCGTACGCGCCACGAACCGCACGCGCGCGAACACGTCACTGGTAAACCCGGTGGCGTGCGCCGCCGCAATCATCACTCGCCCGCGGGCCGCATGCACGGCGCGCAGTGCGCCGTCGCTGGGGCTCGCATCGGCGAGGTAGCGCAGCTGCGTGCTGTCGTACGCCACGGCGGCGGTCATACTCACCGGCTTCGCCTGTATACTGGCCGCGTTGTCGGCGCCAAGCAGTCCGCTCACGCGCACGTCGACCGTAATCACACTATCGCCAACCGCCGCCGGCGTAATCACCAGCTGCGCGGTAGGCTGCGTACTTGGCAGCGGGCTCACCGCGCCATCACCCAGCGTCTCTCGGCACGCCGACGTCACCAGCGCGCCACTGAGCGCGGCCAGCACGCGTACCGCTGCGGTCATATTGCGTCTCACTTGATCACCACCGGGTATTGCAGCGCCGTCGCGTTGCCGACGAGCGATTGCTGATTGAGGTCGAGCAGCTCGACGTGTCGAAGCACGAACTGACTGGAGCCAGTCAACATGGGAATGAAATCGAAGCGACCGAGGGTGATCACTCCCGTCATTCCCGCCGCGCTGGCAATCGAGATGCGCGTGGTGCCGGAGCTGTTGTCGGTGATGATCACCGGACCACCGACGGTGCCAGGCACGGTGGTCGTAAGTCGGAGCATGGCCGGCGTGGCCTGCTCGGTGGGCCAGGTGAACACGAACTGTGCCGCGCCGACCGTGGCCCCGCGCGTGTCGAGTGACAGCGTGACCGAGAACGGTGTGAGTCGCGTGTAATCGAAACGCGCGACGTCGGCGCGTAGCACTGGGCCGGTGGTGCGCGTGACGTTCACGAACACCGAATCGAGCGCACCGCCGTTCACCGCGGTCTGCGCCACGATCCAGGCCTGTCCACCCACGCGCGCCGTGATCCGTCCATCGGCGGCGACCGTCGCGATCGATGGCGACCGACTTGCGTACGTGATCGGCGCCGTGATCACCGCACCTTCACTGCTGAGGATCACCGGCGTGAGCTGCAGCGTGCCGTTCACATCGAGCTCGTTCACCTTTTCGGTGGCGAGTCCGTACCGCAACGAGATTGACGAGGCCACATTGAAGGTGACCGACAAATTCATAGTGGGCGCGTTGCCCGACGTGAGCGAGACGTTGGCCAGATACCTGTTGGTGTTGAGCGCCGACGGATCGGCGCGCAGCGCGAGTCGAGCGGGGTTCGTGAGCCGCGTGGCCGACAGCCACCCGCTGGCCCCGGTATACGTCACGCTCGTATTGAGATTCGACACGGGCGTGCAGCTGCCGTTGATGTCGGTGATTGCGATCGTGTCCACCACCGCGCTGCGCAGGGCGAAGCCCGCCAGCGTGCGCGACGGAGAAGACAGCGCGAACAGCGGCGAGCGCGTCGCATCGCACGGCGTGATTGACAGCGGCAGCGACGGAAGTCCTGACACCGAGAAGAGCAGCGATCGCACGCCACCCACTCCCGTGACGCCAAGATTGGTGAACGTGACCACGCCATTCGTGGCCGGCGCGGTCGCACCCGTGAGCGTACCACCACCAGAGGCAATCGTGGCCGTCACCGTGAGCGCAGCATTCGTCGCCAGATTGCCGCCGTTGTCTAGCACATTGAGCACCGGCTGCGTCGTAAACGCCGAATTCAGGCCGCCGCCCGCTGGCGGTAGGCGGAACGCCAGCACGGCCGCTGGTCCGGCGCTCACGTTGAACGTGACGGTGTTCACCGCGGGAAGTCCGGTGGCCGAGAAGGCCAGCGAACGCGGTCCGATCAGTCCCGACAGCGTGAGTGGCGAAAAGGTGGCGAGCCCCTGCACCGACGTGACCGTGGTCGCGCCGCCGATCGTGCCCACGCCGCTCGCGAAGCTCACACTCACCGGCACACTGGCCGCGGTGACGAGATTGTCGAGGGCATCGCGCACCTCGACCACTGGCGACGCCGTGAACGCCGTGCCCGAAGGGACGTCGGTGGGCTGCGTGCGAACGAACAGCTTGGCCGGCGCGCCGGCAGTCACGGTGACCGCGATCGTGCCGGTGGCGCCCAACGACGCCGCACTGATCGTGGTCTGCCCCACCGTCGTCGCCGTCACGACACCGTCGGGCGACACCACCGCCACCGTGGGCGTGCTCGAGCTCCACACCACCGAGGGCGACGACACCAACTGCGCCCGCTTGTCGGTTACCCGCGCCAACAGCGGCAGCGTGGAGCCAGCCGCCACGGTCGCCACGCCACCGTTGGCCGACACCGAGACGGTGGGCGCGACATCCGGCACGACCGGGTCACCGCCACCGCCGCACGCTGCCGCCAGCAGCACCATGGCCACGCGCACCGCCGCTCTCGCCATCGCCGTCATCGCGGCTCCTGTATCGTCACCATCACCGGCACACTGCTACCCCGCGTGTTCGACACCGTGAGGGCATACTGCCCCGGACTCCACAACATGGGCGCTGCCCCCCCACCACTCGGCACGCGATCCGGCAGCGACAGCGCGATCACCGTCCCGCCACCGGTTGATCTGACGGCCGTAAGGATGACGGGACCCACCGTGACCGTATTCGCGGTGGCATCAAAGCCAGTGCCGCGAATGGTGACGTCGGTCGGCTGCCCCTCGCGCACCACAATGGGCTCCGGGCGCACCTCGAGTACGGCAACCGGGAGCGCGGCAGGCGTCGGCGCCGCGCGACGGCAGGCCGCCCCGAGCGACAGTACCAGCAGCGGCAACATCCAACACGTACGACGGCCAACAGAGCAACGGCCAGGGGCGGGACGAATCATGGCACCTCAAGGGAAAATGCAGCCGTCTGGCCACACGCTGCTAGACGTTAGCGCCCTGTACGCAGAGTCCGCCACCGGAAGCGCTTCTCCAATTCCAAGCAGTAGCCGTTGCAGTTCTCCGCGTCCGTCGCGAACTCCGCGCCCTTCGCGTCGAGCTGTTGCTGTTCACGAACTGCCGGTTCGAACCGCAAACAGCCTGACGCGAAGGGCGCGAAGACCGCGATGACCGCGAAGAACTGCTCCAAAGCACTTAACTACACCCGTCGCCAAAAATCTGAGAATTTGAGCGCGTACAGCGACGCGAGCATGAGCAGGACCGCCGAGATCGCGATGGCGTGCGGCGCCGTCACTACGCGAGCCAGTGCGCCCATCGCGAACGAGCCGAGTGCCTGCGACAGCCCCACGAATACAAGGCTGTAGAAGGCCATCAGGCGTCCGCGGTACTTCTCTTCCACCAGCAGCTGCAGCACGCCGTTGGAGAGGGAATTGAAGGTGATCATCGCCAGGCCCGTCGCGAACAGCAGCACATACGCCATCGCGAGGGTGGTTGTGTAGGCGAAGCCCAGCAGCAGCGTGGGGAAGGCCAGCCCCGCCGTCATCAACACCCGTCCCTTGTTGGCCGCGTGCGAAATCGGCCCGGCCACCAGCAGGGCGCCCAGCAGGCCACCCACCCCCACCGTGGCCAGCAGCGTGCCGTAGCCGCCGGCACCCAAGCCCAGCTGGTCGCGGGCGATCACCGGCATAATCGTGAGGAACGGGCCGCCCAGCACCGCCCCCACCGTGACCAGCGCCAACAGATCGCGCACCGGCCCCGGCTTGGCCAGGTGCCGCAGCCCCTCGGCCGCCCCCGCCGAGCTCCGTTCCAGCAGCTCGTGCACACCGGTCACGCTAAGCCGTACACTGTTCGTCATGGCGGGTACCGGCAGCTTGATGCGCAGCAGCCCCCAGAGCACCGCCACGAAGCTCAAGGCGTTGAGTCCGAAGCACCAGGCGATGCCGAAGCGGGCGATCACCAGCCCGCCGATGGCCGGGCCGATCACACGGGCCAGGTTGAAGCCGCTGGAATTGAGGGCGATGGCCGGCTGCAGGTCGTCGCGCCCCACCAGCTGGATGATCATGCTCTGGCGGGCGGGAATCTCCACCGCGCTGCAGAGCCCCTGCACAAAAGCGAGCCCCAGCAGAATCGGGATCGACACGACGCCCGTGATGGTGACCAGCCAGAGCACGGCGGCCTGGGCCAAGAGGATGCCCTGCGTCACTCGCACGAGGCGCATCTTGTCGCCATGATCCACGAAGGCGCCGGCGTGCATGGAAAAGAGCACGATCGGGATGGCCCCGACCGACGCCACCAGTCCGACTACAAAAGCGCTGTCGGAGAGCTGGAGGGAGAGCCAGCCCACCGCCATCGTCTGCATCCACGAGCCAACCTGCGACATCGTCTGGCCAGTCCAGAAGATCCGGAAATTCCGGTGACGCGTGAGGACGCGGAAGGGGTTTGAGGAACGGGCGGCCGTTGGCATGCGTAGAGACAGTCTAGTGACGTCCCAAGCTCGGAGAGCGGTCGATGCGGTTCCACACGTACACCAAGTTCAATCCACAGCTGGCCGACGCGGTGGATCTGCAGTCCTTGCTCGACCAGCTCGCCGATTTCCTGCTCCAATCCGGCTTCGCCGGCGGCGAGCAAGGGCACTGGGGAGCCGATCAGGGCGATGCCGACCGCTCCATGGACTCGCTCAAAGACGCCATTCTGCGGGCGCTGATCGAGAGCGGGCAGATCACGCCCGAGATGCTCTCAGCGCTCCGCGGTGAGGGGGACGAGGTGTCGGAGGAGAAGCTGGCCGAGCTCTTGGACGGGCTGGTGCAGCGGCTCATTCAGGACGGCTTCCTGACCACCGACCAGGTGGGTGCCGTGCCGGCGGGCCACCAGCCGGTGACTGGCAAAGGCTCAATCGCGCAGGCCGCCGCCAAGGACGTGCAGTTCAATCTCACCGACAAAGGCACCGACTTCCTGGGCTTCAAGACGCTGCGGCACTTGATGGGTTCCTTCGGCAAGTCCAGCATCGGCAGCCATGACACGCCGCAGCTCAGCACCGGCATCGAGTCTGACTCATGGAGCAAGCCGTATGAGTTCGGCGATGCGCTCAACCTCGACGTGCCGGCCACGCTGGCCAATGCGCTCGCCCGCAACGGCAATCTCGACGTGCCGATCGATCTCGACTACGGCGACCTCATGGTGCGGCAGTCGGAGTATCGCTCCAGCTGTGCCACGGTGCTGATGCTCGACTGTTCGCACTCGATGATCTTGTATGGCGAAGACCGCTTCACGCCCGCCAAGAAGGTGGCGTTGGCGCTCACGCACCTCATCAAGACGCAGTTCCCCGGCGACACGATCCGTGTGGTGCTCTTCCACGATTCGGCCGAGG
>CAMBRJ010000236.1 GCA_945870175.1 Gemmatimonas phototrophica | reverse complement strand
GGGTAGCGGGCGCCGCACCACGTTCACGACGCCGCCGAGGGCGTCGGATCCGTACAGCACACTGGCCGGTCCCTTCACGACTTCAAGCCGTTCGGCGTCGGCCGATTCCACGTTGGGGGAGTGGTCGTGCCCCCACTGCTGCGTTTCCGTGCGCTGGCCGTTGGCGAGGGTGACCACGCGGTTGTTGGTGAGGCCGCGGATCACGGGCTTGCCGATGCCCGTGGTCATGGAGAGCGAGCGGATTCCAGGGATCTGCTGGAGCGTTTCGCCCAGGGAGGCGGAATTGGCCCGTCGGAGTTCGGCCCCGCTGAGCAGGGCCGTGGGCTGCGCGATGCGGCGCGCCTCGGTGGCCACGGCGGTCGCGGTGACCTGCAGCGTGGGGAGGGCGCGCGCGGTGGTATCGCGCGTGGTGCTGTCTTGCCCGCCGCGGGGGGCGCGCTGCGCAGCGAGTGTGGTCGCCGACCATGCGGCCGCCGCCATGGCAAAGGTCGAGAGTCTACGAATAAGCAAGTATTGCATAGCCATAACAAAAGATTAGGTCAGGCTAAATATTGGCGCAAGCGTGCTTCGGTAGCGAGCTGAACAGTGTTTGGTGAGCTACGGTAGGCGTTCTCGATTGCCCGAGCAGGCAATCAGCTTCGCCAGGCGTCGGGTACGTGTCGCGGGCTGCTTCGCGCTGATCACCCACCACATCGCCGTTTTGCGATACGACGGCGGCTGCGTGTCGAAGAACGCGAGCGCGTGCGGCGTCGCGGCAAACTGCGCGAGGTCTTGGGCCGAGAAGGCGACCGCGGCCTGCTCGAACGCATACACCTTCGACTTGGCCTCGCTTCGGGCGGCGTACGCCGACAAGCCGGCCGCGTGCATGCGGCCGGCCGCGATCAGCGACTCGACGTGCTGCAGATTGACCGCGCTCCAGATGCTGCCGGCTTTGCGTGGCGTGAAGCGGATGGAATACCGCGCATCATCCACGCGCCGACGCACGCCGTCGATCCAGCCGAAGCAGAGGGCCTCGCGCACCGATTCGGTCCACGTCATTGAGGGCATGCTGGTGCCCACCTTGTGAAAACCCACCACGAGCTCGCGGTGCGAGTCGTGGTGGGTTTCGAGCCAGCGCCGAAAGTCGGCGGCGCTGGCGAAGTAATGCGGAGGCGGTGGCGTGGTCACCACCGAAAGCTACGGCACGAGCGCCGCCTTGGGCTGCGCCGGCTTGGGGTTCTTCACGTAGGTGTCCATCCACGCCACCCAACGCGCCCACAGATCGAGGTCGCTGGCGTACGTGGCCACGCTGTGATCCTCGTACGGATACATGTACAGCGCGGCCTGCTTGCCGAGTCCCTGCAACGCGAGGAACATGCGACGCGAGCTGATCGGATCGGTGCCCTGATTCTGATCTTCGATGGCGTGATACATGAGGAGCGCGCCCGAGATCTTGTCGGCCCGCAGGAACGGCGACATGTCGAGGTACGTGTCCTGCGCCTGATAGAAGCTGCGACGCTCGCTCTGGAACCCGAACGGGGTGAGCGTGCGGTTGTACATCCCATCGCCGGCGATGCCCGCCTTGAAGTTCGGCATGAGCGTGAGCGCGTTGACCGTGCTGAAGGCGCCGTAGCTGTGACCGCCGAGGCCCATCTTGTCGCGATCCACGAAGCCGGCGTCGACCACGGCATCGAGCACGGCATCGAGGTTTTCCTTGAGGTCGCGCGTGTAGTTGTCGTTCATCTTACCGGCATCGCCGAAAATCGGGATATCGGGTTCGATGAACGCGTAGCCCTGACTCACCCACAGCTTGGTGGCGGTGGCCGGACGCGCCGACGGGACTTCGGGGAACTTGTTGATGTTCGTGGTATAGCGCGATCGCTCGTAATCCTGCGCGCTGCTGAATTCGCGCGGATAGAACCAGATCACGCCCGGGAGCTTCGTGCCCGGCTTCCAGTCGCGGGGCACCGTGACGTCCACCCAGAACTTGGTGCCGTCGCGCGGGCGCGTGACTTCGAGACGCTTGAACTGCGCACCGGTGACTTCCGGAGCGACGTCGAGATTCGTCGTGAGCTTCTTGGCGTCGGTGCTGCCGGCGGTGCGCAGCCAGGCGTCGGTCATCGTGGTGTTCGACTCGCGCGTCACGATGAACTGCGAGACGTCATCATCGAGCGGCGCGACGAACTCTTCGTACATGTTTGCCGGGCTGTCCATCACGCGCGTGCGGGCGTTCGACTCGATATCGAGCTTGTCCACCCACGGACGCGGTGCTTGCGTGGCCCACTTGGCGCCGTAGGCGCGCGTGCCGGAGAGGGCGATCGACTTGCCGTCCTTGGCCAACAGTACGTAGCGGCGTCCGCCGGCCGCCGTGCGCAGCAGCACCGTGCCCTGCGTGGAGTCTGCGGCACCGCGACCCGCACCACCGCCGCCGCCACCGAAGCCCGCGATGGCGGCCGGCAGCGTCACGGTGCGACCGAGGTTGTAGCGCTTGGACGTATCCTTCACGCGCACGGCGATGGTGGCCCCGCTGTCGGTCACGAACAGCGTGCTGCTGTCGCTGCTGTACAGCACAGTGGACAGCTGCGCGCTGCCGCGATACAGCACGGTGGTGTCGTTGGCGCCGAACGGCGCGCGCCAGTGCACGACTTTCCCGGTTTGCACGTACAGCAGTCCGGGGCCGATGGGATTCCACTGGATGTTGCGTTTGGCGCTATCGGCGCTGAGTCCGCGGCGGGCGGCACCGGGCGCGGCTGGCGCAGCGGTGGGGTCGCCGTTGTCGGCGGGCGTGCCTTCACGGAGCGCCGTGGTGGCGAGTGTCGTGATCACGCGGCCGCTGGCGTCCCACAGCTCTTCCACCGAACCGAAGCTCGATGCGGGCACGAGGTACGAGTAGGGCTCCGTCATGCGCGTCACGCGTACGAAGGCACCGTCGGGGGCGGCGTCGATATCGCGAATCGTGGCCGGCGCGCCGATCGCACGTACGGCCTTGGATTTCACGTCGAGGAGGGCGAGCTGCCCCTTGGTGTAGTACGTGAGCAGCGCCTTGTCGTGCGGATCCTGCAGCAAGCTGAAATGCACCGGCTGCGGGACGGCGCGCGCATCGGTAAGCCGCACCTGCGGACCGTCCTCGATGCCGCCCTCTCCGTGCTCCGGCGCGGCGCCGCGATTCTCCGGCACCAGCACGGCCGCGATGTAGCGACCGTCGGCGGTGAACTCGATGGTGGTGACGACCGTGGCCAGCAGCGCGCGACGCGACAGCTGCGCCGACGTGCCGCTCGCCACATCGGCCACGTACACGTACGAGCCGGTCGGGAAGTTCGCGATGTACGCCACCTGCGTGCCGCGCGGCGACCACACCGGCGACGAGATCGATGCGCCGGCCGGCACGCTGATGGCGCGCGTGGCGCCCGTCTTCGGATCGACCAGCGTGAGGCCGTTGCGATTGCTGGTGGTCAGCGACCGTGCACGATTCGCCCGCGTATCGACCTGCACGCCACCCAGCCAAACATGTGGCGCGCCGTACGCCTTGATGTCGCCGCGATCGCTGCCCGTCGCGCGCAGGAACCAGCGACGATCTGGGCTCGCATTCGTGAATGAGATATCGACGCGCGGCGTCGTGATCATCCGCACGAGATTCTCGGGGGGCTTCACGAACGATTCGGTGCGCAGGATCTGCTGCGCATCCCAGCCGGCGTTCGCATTCTGCGCGTGAACAATGGCGGGGGTCGCGACAACAAGGGCGGTAGCCAGACGGGACGCGACCCGTCGAAGGGACATCACAAACATGCTCGACTCCGGAGGTGGGAGAGACTCTCGGGAAGTTTACGCGCCGGCGCGGTCGCGCGTTCAGCGATTTGCCGGTAACCTCAGGATATGACGAACCCGATGCCCCGTCGCTCCTTCCTCGCGGCCCTTGGGGCGGGTGCCCTTGGCACTGGCACGCTGCTCTCTTCCCGCGCCGCCTGGGCCGGTACCGGCCCCGCGCCAGCCGGTCGTTTGGACCGCATCGGCCTCGAGCTGTACGCCGTGCGGAACGCGATGAAGGAGAACCCGGAGAAGACGTTGGCCGCCATTCGCGCCATCGGCTACACCGACGTGGAACTCCTCTGGAGCTTCAAGAACTTCGATCGTTCGCCGCAACAGGTGAAGGCGACGCTCAAGGCCGAGGGGCTGACGGCCACGTCGGCTCACATGGCACCGGAAACGCTGCTCAGCGAGTGGTCGGAGAGCCTGCGCACGGCCAAGATGCTGGGGCACCAGTACCTCGTGGTGCCAAGCCTCCCCAGTGAAACCAAGCGGTCGATCAACGCGTGGAAGATCTGGGCCGACCGTTTCAACGTGGCCGGCGAAGAGGCCCGCCGGGCCGGCATCTGGCTGGCGTTGCACAACGAGCCCGATCACCAGCGGAAAGTGGAAGGCGAGTTCCCGCTCGACGTGTTCCTGAAGCGTACGGAGCCCAAGTTCGTGCGCTTCCAGCTCGACGTGGGGAACATGCTGATGGGTGGTGGCGATCCGATGGACTTTCTGAATCGCCACAAGGACCGCATCGGATCGTTCCACCTGAAGAACGTGGTGGCCGACCGTACCAAGGACACGGAGCTCGGCGCGGGCACGTTCGAACTGCGCGCCTTCCTCGCGGCTGTGCCGGAGCTGGCGAAGAAGCCGTGCTTCGTGGAACAGGAAGGGGCGGCCGATGAGCTGGCGAGCGCGAAGGGGAACTTCGAGTATCTGCGTGGGGTGAGCTGGTAGCAACAACGAACAGCAACTGCCTTGACGCGAAGATCGCGGAGGACGCGAAGGTCGCGGAGAAAAACAACACGTGCTGTTCTTTGCGACCTTCGCGCACTTCGCGGCCTTCGCGTCAGGCTTTTGCTTTTGCTGTTTACCGTCTACGCGGCGCGAGCGGGCTACCAGTCCGTAGGCGTGTAGTCCTTCAGAAACTTGCCCCACACATGCTCGCCGGTGTTGATGCCGTCGATGATGGGATCGACGATGCGCGCCGCGCCGTCCACGATGTCGAGCGGCGGATGGAAGCGATGTTCGGCCACCTTCTTTTCCGCAATGTGGACGGGATCTTCGTCCGTCACCCAGCCGGTATCCACCGCGTTCATGTGGATGCCGTCGGACTCGTAGTCGGCGGCCGAGGTGCGCGTCATCATGTTGAGCGCGGCCTTGGCCATGTTGGTGTGCGGGTGACGCGTCGTCTTGAACTTGCGGTAGAACTGTCCTTCCACCGCCGACACGTTCACGATGTGCTTGTCGCGATTCGGCGTGCGCAGCATGAGCGGCTTGAGGCGCGCGTTCAGCAGGAACGGCGCAATCGCGTTCACCAGCTGCACCTCCAGCAGTTCCACGCTCGGCACTTCGTGCATGAGCAGGCGCCACGAATTGCGGTCGCGCAGATCGACCTGCTGCATGTCCTGATCGAGCTTGCCCTC
>CAMBRJ010000235.1 GCA_945870175.1 Gemmatimonas phototrophica | reverse complement strand
ATTCGCTATTACATCCGACGCAACGCCAAGCCGGAACAGCGGGCCGAGCTGCGGCTGGTTGTGAATGCGGGTTCCATTCTGGAAGACGACGATCAACGTGGGCTCGCGCACTTCATCGAGCACATGGCCTTCAACGGCACGAAGTCCTTCGCGAAGAACGATATCGTGAAGGACCTCGAGTCGATCGGGGTGCGGTTCGGCGCCGACTTGAATGCGTTCACGAGCTTCGACGAAACCGTCTACATCCTCCCGGTCCCCACGGACAGCGCGGGCATTCTCGAGAAAAGCTTCCGCTTTCTGGGCGACGTGGCCACCGGCATTCTGTTCGATTCCACCGAAGTGGTGGCCGAACGCGGCGTGGTGCTGTCGGAGTGGCGCAACGGCCTTGGCGCCGGCGAACGGCTCCGCGACCAGCAGTTCCCGGTGATTTTCCGCGGCTCGCGCTACGCCGAGCGACTGCCCATCGGCAAGCCGGACGTTCTCGAGCGGGCAAACCCGGCGCCGCTCAAGCGCTTCTGGCGCGACTGGTACCGTCCCGATCTCATGGCCGTGGTGGCCGTCGGTGATGCCGACCCGAAGCAGCTGGAAGCGCTGATCCGTTCTACGTTCGGCGGCATCGCGCCGCGCAAGGGGGCGCGCGCCCGCACCGTTGCTGCGGTGCCGACGCACGATTCCACCCTCATCTCCATCGCGACCGACAAGGAGCTGAGTGGCTCGTCGGTTGGCGTGCTCTGGAAGAGCAAGGGGCGCACGACGCGTACGGTGGGCGATCTCCGCCGCGATCTGCTGGAGCGCCTGTACGATCAGATGCTGAACCAGCGTTTTGGTGAACTCGCGCTCAAACCCGAGACACCCTTCGTCGGTGCCGGTGCCGGCGGCGGCAGCTTTGTGCGCAACAGCGAGTACTACTCGCTCGATGCACAGGCGAAAGAGGGTCGGCTGCTGGAGTCGCTGCAGTCGCTGCTGATTGAGGCCGAGCGCGTACGTCGTCACGGGTTCCTGGCGGCCGAACTGGAACGGGCGAAAACGAACACGCTGCGTGGCTACGAACGCGCGTATCAGGAGCGCGACAAGACCCCGTCGGGTGCCTTCGTCGACGAATACATCGACCACTTCCTGCAGGGTGAGGCCATGCCCGGTATCGCGTTCGAGTATGCCGCGATGCAGCGCTTGTTGCCCACGGTCACGCTGACCGAAGTGAATGCACTGGGCGCGGGCCGCGTCGGCGAGGCGAATCGTGTCGTGACCGTGAGCCTGCCGGAAAAGGACGGACTCAAGGTGCCGACCGATGCCGACATCCGCGCGGTACTCGGCACGGTCAATGCGGCCACCATCACGCCGTGGGTGGAAACGGTGACAGCGGGCGCCTTGGTGGCGAAGGCGCCGACCGCCGGACGTGTGGTGAGCGAGAAGAAAACGGAGTCGCTCAGCCTCACGGAATGGACGTTGTCGAACGGCATCAAAGTGTTCGTGAAGCCCACCGACTTCACCGCCGACCAGATCGTGATGACGGGATGGAGCCCGGGTGGGGCCAGCTTGGTGGCCGACCAGGATCTGTTCAAGACCTCGTTGGCGACCACGGTGATCGAGCGCGGTGGCGTGGGCGAGTACTCGATTGTCGACTTGAACAAGAAGCTCACGGGCAAGGTGGCTACCGCATCGGCCGTGATCTCCGACCTCAGCGAAGGGGTGAGCGGACGCGCGTCGCCGAAGGACCTCGAAACGATGATGCAGCTCACGTGGCTGCGACTCACGTCGCCGCGCGCGGACAGCTCCGCGTTCAACGCGCTGTTGCAGCAGTTCGATCAGGTGCTCAAGAACAAGGACGCCAATCCGGCCGCCGTGTTCAGTGATACGGTGCAGATGACGCTGGCCGGCGGACATCCACGGGTGCGCGCGCTCTCGGTCGAGATGTTGCAGGAACTCAACCTCGACGAGATGCTGGCGATCTATCGCGATCGGTTTGCCGATCTGGGGGACTTCACCTTTTTGTTCGTTGGTAACGTAGACCTTGCGGTGCTGAAGCCGTTGGTGGAACAGTGGCTCGCGCCGCTGCCGGCCGCCGGTCGGAAGGAAGCGTTCAAGGACGTCGGGCCCAAACTATTCAGCGGCCAGATCGACAAGACCGTGCGCAAGGGCATCGCGCCGCAGAGCCAGACGGCCATTCTGATGGCCGGTGCGGCCCCATGGAGCCGCGAAGACGCCTACCTGTTGTCGTCGGTGGGGGAAGTGCTCGAGATGCGGCTGCTGGACCGTCTGCGCGAATCGCTGGGCGGCACGTACTCGGTGTCGGTGAGCGCGCAGTACGCGCGCACGCCACGACAGGAATGGCAGCTGGTGATCAGCTACGGCTCGGCGCCGGAGAAGGCGGAGTCGATGTTCGCGGCGGTGCAGCAGGAACTCGACTCCCTGCGTCGCGTGCCGCCCAGCGCGGCGGAAGTGGAACGCGTACGCGAGCAGCAGCGTCGTGAGCTCGAAGTGGCGCGCAAGCAGAACGGCTACTGGCTGAGCACCATTCGCAGCCGTCTCGAGAACGGTGATGATCTTGGCACCATCGGCCACGAAGATCCGATGATTGCCTCACTCACCGCGGAGAAGCTCGCGGCGGCGGCGAAGCGCTACCTCACCGAAGCGAATCGCGCGCGGTTTGTGCTGCTTCCTGAAGGGCGATGATGCGCACGATCGCGCGCTTGAGATCGCGTCCTTCGGCCACGTACACCGAGTCGAAGCGATCGAGCCGTTCGGCGTACACACGGCGCGAGAGCAGCACCGCATTGTTGAGTGTCACCTGCTGCCCCCATCCGTCGGGATAGGTGCGAAGCTGCGGACCAATGCTGTCCACGAGGCGGGTGCGGGCGCGCGCGTACACGAGGTCGCGGGCGGCGATCCGCGCGGCACTGGCGGAGTCGGGAAGCGCGGCGAACAGCTGCTCGATCTCGGTCGAGGTGCGCTCCCAGAACGCGCCCAGCAGCAAGTCGTCGTGCCACTCGTCTTGCGCCCGGCGCAGCGACAGCGAGTCGCCGCGCGCCCGGAAGAAATGCTCCGCGCCACGGCCGCCGACGAACGTGGCGAACGACTCGTTGAACGGCACCGCGCCCTTGGCGAAGAACGTGTTGTGCAGCAGTTCATGAAGGATCGTGTTGACGAGCGTCACCGAATCCGCTTTCACGGTGGTGCTGACCAAGGGATCATTGAACCAGCCGAGCGTGCTGAAGGCCGACGAGGGTCCGACCGTGACATCGAAGCCATCGGTGCGCAATGATTGGGCGGTGCGCAGGGCACCGGGGAAGTCGAAGAAGCCCTTGTACGGGAAGCGGCCGACGACCGGGAACCACCAGGTCTTCTGCTCCAGCCGGTCGCGATAGGCCGCGCTGACGACCAGCACGAGCGTGTCGCGGTCGAGCCGGGAGTAGGCGGTGAAACTCTTGCGGGCGGTGAGCGCCAGCGAGTCGATCGCGAAGCGGCGTGCCTCCTGCACCAGCGTGAGCTTGGCGCGCAGGGCCGGATCGGTGGTGGCATCGGCGACCAACCGGTCGATCGGGCGGCGGCGGGAGAGGATTTTGGCCTCCTCGTACGCGGCCCGGGAGAGGTAGCAGCCCATGGGGGTAAGACCGAGCACGAGCACCATGAGCGCGGTGGCGGCACCGGTGAGCCGACGAAACATGCGCCACGAGACCCGCCCCCGTGGCACTGCCCTGCTGTCAATCCCGTGTCGCCGTGCGGTCTGCCGCGCTATCATTCTCGGTCCATGTCGTTTGTTCATCTGCACTGCCACTCCGAGTATTCGCTGCTTGACGGCGCGAATCGTATCGATGATCTGATCAAACGCGCCCAGCATTACGAAATGCCGGCGCTGGCGATCACCGATCACGGTAACATGCATGCTGCCTGGGATTTCCAGGAGAAGGCGCGCAAGGCGGGCGTGAAGCCCATCATGGGGATGGAAGCCTACGTGGCGCCGGGTGACCGCCGCACGCGGGGCCGCCCGGGGCCGGGTCAGAAGCCGTACTATCACCTGGTGCTGCTGGCCCGCGACATTGTGGGCTACAAGAATCTGGTCAAGCTGTCGTCGTTGGGGTACACCGAAGGCTTCTACACGAAGCCACGGATCGACCGCGAACTGCTGGCCAAGTACTCCGAGGGGCTGATCGTGTCGTCGGCGTGTCTGGCCGGTGAAGTGGCCGGTCACCTCATGGGCGACCGCATGGACGCCGCGCGTGAGGCCGCCGCGTGGTACGCCGAGCTGTTCAAGGACCGGTATTACCTGGAAGTGCAGGCGCACACCAGCGAAGGTCAGGCCAAGCTCAATGCCAAGATCCTGTCGCTGGGTGACGAGCTGGGGCTGCCCGTCATCGCCACGAACGACGCGCACTTCCTGAAGCACGAGGACCACGACGCGCACGACGTGCTGTTGTGCATCGGTCTTGGTAAGGATCGCAACGACCGCGATCGCATGAAGTACGACGACGGCTTGTACTTCAAGCCGCCGAATGAGATTCGCCCGTTCTTCCCGGGCCGCGAGGATGTGCTCACGAATACGTTGGCGATCGCGGATTCGGTGGACGTGCAGTTCGCGAAGAAGTACTACGTGCCGTCGTTCCCGTTGCCGCCCGGCGTCGAGAGCGAAAACGCGTACCTCGTGCGTCTCGCCACCGACGGCGCGAAGGTGCGGTACGGAGATCCGCTCCCCGCGAACGTACAGGAGCGGCTCGATTACGAATTGGGCGTCATCACGAAGACCGGGTACGCCGGCTACTTCCTGATCACCGCCGACTTCATCAAAGCGGCGCGCGACCGTGGGATTCCGGTGGGCCCGGGCCGTGGGTCGGCGGCCGGCTCACTGGTGGCGTATGCCACGCGCATCACCGACGTGTGTCCGCTCGAGTTCGACCTGCTCTTCGAGCGCTTTCTGAATCCCGAACGCGTCTCGATGCCCGACGTCGACGTCGACTTCTGCTTCGAGCGACGCGGTGAAGTGATCGAGTACGTGCGGCAGAAGTACGGCAAGGAATCTGTTGGGCAGATCGTCACCTTCGGCACGATGAAGTCGCGCGCTGCCGTGAAGGACGTGGGTCGTACGCTGGGCTTCACGCCGGGCGAAACGGACGCGCTGGCGAAGCTGATTCCGAATGCGCCGAACTTCTCGCTGACGGTGAAGGAAGCGATCGAGCAGGTGCCGGAGGTGAAGGCGTTCTACCGGAACGAGCCGCGCTACACGCAGCTGCTGGACTTCGCGATTTCGCTGGAAGGGTTGTCGCGTCACACGGGGGTGCATGCCGCCGGTGTCGTGATTGCGCCGGGCCCGCTCGACGAATTCGTGCCGATTTGCACGCAGGCCTCCAAGGGTGCGGGCGGTGGCGGCGACGACGAGCGCGTGATCGTGACGCAGTACGACATGAACGCGCTGGAAAAAGCCGGCATGCTCAAGATGGACTTTCTCGGTCTCACCACGCTGACGGTGAT
>CAMBRJ010000234.1 GCA_945870175.1 Gemmatimonas phototrophica | reverse complement strand
CGTGGTGAGAATCGTGTCGGCGTTGAGGAAGCCCTGCAGCCACTCGCGTGAGCCGTAGCCCTTCAAGTCGGACGCCGAGATCGAGTCCTTGGGGAGCGCGTTGCCCATGCCGTCGTGCCCGTCGTAGCGATGGCACGAGGCGCAGTTGCGCGAGAAGATGCGCGGGCCCTGCGTGTACGGGTCGTTGCGCATCAGGGTGAGCGCGCCGGTGATCGGCACGCCGGCATTCGCCAAGTCCACCGCGCGCGCCGCGTCGCGCTTGGACACGGCCTTGGCCACCTGATAGTCAGGATCGTTGCGGTCGGCGGCAATCGACTGCCACGAGAGCAGTGCCGCGCCGGCCAGCATCGCGCCCATGAATCCCACGTTGAAGCGATGCCCGAGCTTCCAGCGTCCGATAAACGGCATCGCCATCAGCAGCACGAGCCCCAGCGTGGGGAGCACGATAGCGCCGATGATTTCCGTGTTGCCGGGGAAGTACTTGAGAAACTGGAACAGGAACAGGAAGTACCACTCCGGTCGCGCCGCCGAGAACTGCTCGGCGGGGTCGGCCGGCGCGCCGAGCGGGGCACCCTGTTCGCGCACTACGAAAAAGAGCACGACCACAAGCACGGCGAGGCACGCCACCGCATCACGCAGCACCTGCTCGGGCCAGAAGCCCTGATCGGGACCCTTGAGCGGCTGCTTCGGCGTGAGCCCGTGTTTGCGGAACAGGTACACGTGTCCCACGATCAGCAGGATGATGAGCCCCGGGATCACGCCAGCGTGCAGCGCGAAGAAGCGCGTGAGCGTGAGGTGTCCGTAGGTAACTCCTCCCACCAGCACGGTTTGTAGCGACTGCCCGACCGCTGGACTCATGCCCACGATGTTGGTGGACACGGCGGTGGACCAGTAGCCGTTCTGATCCCACGGCAGCAGGTAGCCCGTAAGCGACAGCGCCAGCGTGAGTATCAGCAACAGCACGCCGAACCAGTAGTTCATCTCGCGCGGCGCTTTGTACGCGCCGTCGATGATGACCTGCATGAGGTGCAGCACCAGCAACACGGTCATGGCCTGGGCCACGAAGTGGTGCAGCCCGCGCAGGAACCAGCCCCCCAGCATCTGGTGCTGGATGTAGTACACGCTTTCCCACGCCGTCTGCGAACTGGGGCTGTAGGACATCCACAGGAACACGCCCGTGATGACCTGCACCACGAAGAAGAACGACAGCGTGCTGCCCCACACGTAGCGCCAGCGGGCACCGCCGGGGACATTTTCGAACAGGGCCTCGTGCAACAACCCCTTGTAGCCGGTACGCGAGTCGAGCCAGGAACTGAGACGCGGGCGTTCGTTTTGCGGTTGCTCGGGCATCAGACGGCGATCTTGTCGGAGGAGCCTTTGCGGAAGTTCTGAAAGCGCACCCAGACCTCCCCGTCGCGCACCACCGCCTCCAATTCATCCATGCCACGTGGGCTCGGGCTCTTCGGGTCGGCGATGGCCCCGTCCAGCGTGAAGCTGCTGCGGTGACACGGACAGAAGTACCCCTGCGTGCTGGCGTTGTAGCCCACCGAGCACCCTAAGTGCGGGCACACCGAGTTGAGCACGCGCACGGTGGCGTCGCCGGTGCGCTGCAGGTACACCGACCCCACGGGCACGTTTTCGGTCTTGTTCCATGCATCGACCAGGGTGTCGAGCACGGGGAACTTGCGCGGCTGGCCGTTGGTCTCGAGCGACGCGAGCGAAGCCACACGCACGAGACCGCGCGTGTCCGTTTTGCGACGGAGCGGATCGAACAGCGTGAACAGCCCGGCGACGGGCGCCACCACCGAAATGAGGCCGCCCACAACTATCGAGGCGGCCTTGGCTACGAAATTGCGCCGTGCTGGGGCGTGGTCGGAATCAGACATGTCGGCTCGGAATAGGCGGGGGAATTGACCGGGGGCGCTGACGCCACCCCGCACAGCCGAATTCGTCACCTAAGTCTACGCGTAGGACCGGCTCTTTGCTGGCCGGTTAGGCTCCGCGTGCTGGAACATCCGGCACCGTGATTTGTACCTCAGCGAAGGACTGGTCTTCCGCGTAGTCTTTCCATCGAAGCGCATCCACGTGTCCCGGATGTGCGCCGCTCCCACCTCTTTCGTACTCCATTACACATGCACCTGCGACTCCGACAGTTTGGCGCCGCCTGCGTTTTGGCGCTGGCAATTTCCAGTGTGGCCCATGCCCAGCAGGACGAGGAAAAGACGCCGCTCGGCAAGAAGATGAGCGCGATGAACGCGGCCTTCAAAGCGGTTGGCCGTCAGATCGACGACGCCTCGAAGAATGCGAACACCCTCGAACAGCTCGCCATCATCGAGACGAACGCCAAGGCCGCGGTCGCGCTGGAGCCTGAGAAGCAGTCGAAGGTGCCGGCGGCGGAACAGGCCAAGTTTCAGGCGGGCTATCAGGCGGGCATGAAGGAGTTGATTGCCACCGTCCAAAAGCTTCAGGTCGCCATCAAGGCGGGTAAGAATACCGACGCCGTGGCCGTCTACGACGAGATGAAGGGCATGCAGCGCGACGGCCACAAGGAATACCGCATCAAGAAGGCTGGCGCGCCCCCGGGCGGGAACTGACCTCGACTGACCGCTCCGGTTTCCCGGTAGCCGAACGGCCCCGAATCCTCAGGATTCGGGGCCGTTTCACGTTCAGACGCTCACGTCAAGTGGGTCAGGCGCCCGCACGATCCGAAAAACCACATTCTCCGCCCCGCGCACCGACCTCATGCCCAGCAACGTGCCGCCCACGCGCTGGATCGCCTGCTGCGACCGGATATTCTGCGGACCGATCACGAAGTGCACCTCGTCCACGAACGCGAATATGTGGTCCAGCATCAGCCGCTTCATCTCGGTGTTGTACCGACCACCCCAGTGCGAACGCACCAGGAACGACCAGCCAATCTCGATGGTGCGAGCCTCGGGGCTGTAGTCGTTATAGCGCGACGAGCCCACCACCCGACCGTCGGCCAGGTCGATGGCCACCAACGCCGACCCCGAGGCCAGCGCCACGCGGAAAAATTCGCGGAATACGGGCTCCGTGTAGCGCAGGCGCTCCGGATGCTGCTCCCAAATGAGCGGATCGGACCCGGCCGCGTAGAGCGCGTCCCAATCATCCGCCCGTAACGGACGAAGTTCGAGCACTGTCCCACGCAACGTGGGCTGCAGATCAACCGGCATAGCGACCACTCCCTGATTCGATTGAACGCGGCGCGAACGTCCGGGCGACGACAATGCCGCGCCTAGCGCAGGCGCGCGTCCACGCTGTAGCGACCCGGACCCATCACGAGGATGGCCACGAACCCGGCCGCGTACACGAGGGGCAACTCGCCGCTGCGCTCACCCGACAACGCCATGCCGTGCGCAAACACGAAGGCCGTGGCCATGGTGACGCTCAGCGCCAGCGCCGCCCACCGCGTGCCGAGGCCGAGCACCAGCAGCGCCGACGCGCCCGCCTCGGCCATCGTGGCCAGCAGCAGCGACGCCCCGGGGCCGAAGCCGAAGGGATCGGCAAACTGCACCGGATCCGCCTGCATCCGCTCCACCTTTCCCAGGCCGTGCAGCGTGAACATGCTCGCGCCAAGCCACAGCCGCAGCAGCAGCAAGCCAACGTCCGGGGCAGTAGGAACGGCGCTGAGGGTCAGGAAAGCACGTGCGCGTGACATGAACGACTCCGATGCATGGAATGACGAGCCCCGCGCCGCGGGGGGGGCGCCTAGGATATACTAATCCCATGATCCGGAATCGCACCCAACAGGAGTGACACTCATGCCGATGGCGCCCGTGCTGTTCCGTCGCTTGGCGCTGGCCTGCGCCATGATGCTGCCCATCATCGCCGCGCCGTTGCGCGCGCAACCGGTGTCTCTCGACTCGGTCCGCATCAACGATCCGGCGCTCGTGTACGCCGTGGCCCTCACGAACGCCACCACGCTGATCGGTCGGATCACACTGGTGAGCGCCGACTCGGTGCGCGTGGTGTCGTCCGCGATGACGGCCACGGTGGCCCGCCGCGAGGTGCGCTCAGTGCGCGCGTATCCCGCCACCGCGCTGCACGACGGCGTCCTGTGGCCGGAGAACCCGCATGCCACCCGACTGCTCTTCGCCCCCACCGCCATTCCGCTCCGCCGCGGGGAGGGCTACGTCGCCGACTTCTGGATCTTCTTCGCCAGCGCCGCCACCGGCATCACGGACCGGTTTACTCTCGGAGCCGGGATGTCGCTCTTTCCGTCGGACGACTTTACGGACAACCTGTTCTACGCGCTCCCCAAGTACACCGTGGTTTCGCAGCCCCGGCTCAAGGTCGCCCTCGGTGCGCTCATGGCGTCGGTGCCCTGGAGTTCCAACGATGACGGCGGCCGCCGCCGGCAATCGCTGGGCATTCTGTACGGCGTCGCCACCACCGGCTCGCCGGAAAGCAACCTCACCCTCGGCGCCGGTTGGGGCTACGTGGGCGGCACACTCGCGAACAAGCCGGTGCTCACGGTGGGCGGGCAGCACCGCGCCACGAAGCGGATCGCGCTGATCTCCGAGAACTGGTTCATCCCGTTCGACAACGGTGGGGGCGGGTTCGTGTCGTACGGCGTGCGGATGTTGGGCGAGAAGATCGCGGTGGACCTCGCGATGGGCAGCCCCGTGGGCGCAGACACGTTCTACTTCCCCGGCATCCCGCTGCTCGGCTTCGCGTTCAAGTTTTGACGCGCGAGGAACCGCCTCGGGCGATCGCCACTTAGTCACCGGTCGCTACGCCCTACTTCGCGTTCAGCCCACGGTCCATGTCCAACTCGCCCGCTCCCGACGTCGTTGACCGCCGTGCCTTTGTGGGCACCACCGCCGCCTACTTTGTCGCCGCCGCGCTGGCCGCGGCCTGCAGCGGAGGAAGCACCGCCCCCAGCAGCGGCCCCACCACCCCCGGCGGCAGCACTCCGCCAACCGGAGGCGGCAACACGGGCGCAGCGCAGGCCGGCGTCACGATCAGCGGGTCATCGGTGTCCATCAACACCACGCTGGCCGGGATCGCGACCGCTGGGCAGTTCGTAATTCTCTCGGCGGCCGATGCCATCGTCATCAACACGGGCACCGGATTCGTCGCGCTCTCCAAAACCTGCACCCACAGCAGCTGCGGCCTGGCGCGCTTCAACAACAGCACCTCGCTGCTCGAATGCGATTGCCATGGGTCCCGTTTCCGCACCAGCGGACAGGTGGCCACCGGTCCCGCCACGGCGCCGCTGCGCAGCTATCCGGTCACGGCGAACGGCGGCGTGATCACCTTCTCCGTCTAGACGGTGCGCGTTTACCGCCTCTTGGTGCCGTCGCTGCTGGTGCTGTTGGGTGTGGGTGCACGTCCGCATCATGTGCCCATGTCAGCACCGGCGCCCGCCACTCTGTTCACGTTCGACCGCGCCAACGAGGCGGAGTGGGACGTGGTGAACGACGGGGTCATGGGCGGACACTCCTCGGGGTTC
>CAMBRJ010000233.1 GCA_945870175.1 Gemmatimonas phototrophica | reverse complement strand
CAAGGCGGCCGCACGGCAGCTGTCGTCGCTGGTGACGTTTAGCAGCACCACCTCGGCCCGCGCGCCGAGCGCGGCGCATTCGGCGGCCACGGCGTCGGCGGCGGGGCGGGTGTCGTCGTCGAGCGAGCAGATGCCGACGTCCCAGCCGTGGCGGGCGAAGGTGCGGGCGCAGGCGGCGCCGATACCGGTGGCCGCACCGGTGATGAGGCAGACGGGTCTTGCGGGGGAGGTCATGAGGGAGAGCTTACCGGTGGGAAGGGGAATCGTCCACTCGCCCATCGGGCAAATTTTGCGGAGCCGTGCATGCGTCGCGTGTCACGTTGGACCCTGCTGGCGGGATTGGCCGGAACGCTTGGTGTGGCCGGCATGTCGGCGTTCACACCGCCGCGACCGCAGCCACCACGTCCTGCGTCATTCCTGTACGTCTGGGCGGGCGATGCTGACAAGGCGAGCTCGGACTTTCTGGCGGTGATCGACGTTCGTCGCGAGTCGGCCACCTATGCGCAGGTGATTTCCACGGTTCCGGTCGGTGCCAAGGGCACCGGGCCGCATCACACCGAACATCAGGTGGAGGGCGACGGCATCCTGTTCGCCAACGGCTTCGGTGCGGGGCGCACCTTCCGCTTCGATGTGAACCAGGCGGCGTCGCCCAAGCTGCTCGGCTCGTTCACATCGGCGGGTGACTACAGCTTTCCGCACTCGTTCGTGCAGCTCGCCAACGGACATCTGCTGAGCACCTTTCAGGGACACGGCACCACGAACACGCCCCCCGGCGGGTTGGTCGAGCTCGATCGGCAGGGGCGGCTGGTTCGCGCCACCAGCGCCCGCTCCACCGGCTTCGACACGCTCGACATGCGTCCGTACAGTCTGACCGTGCTACCCGCGATCGATCGCGTGGTCTCCACCAGTACGGACATGCTGGCCGATCACGGGGCGCATCTGCAAGTCTGGCGACTCTCTGATCTTGCGTTGCTGCACACGATTCCGCTCCCCAAAACCAGCGGTGGCGACGGCCACCAGCACGAGGGCGCGCCCACGGGCAAGTACAGCGAGCAGCATCATCTGTTTCCCGGCGAACCGCGCACGTTAGCCGACGGGAAAACGGTGCTGCTCGCCACGTTCACCTGTGGTTTCTATCGGGTGAGCGCCATCGACTCGGCGAAACCCATCATCGACTTCGTGAAGGCGTTCGGCGGTCTCGATTGCGCCGTGCCGGTGCTGGTGGGCAATACCTGGGTGCAAACCATTCCCGACGAACGCGCCGTGGTCTCCCTCGACGTGAGCGATGCCATGCATCCGCGCGAACTCTCGCGCGTGACCTTCGACAGCACCTTCAAGCCGCACTGGATGGCGTATGACGCGCCGTCGGGACGATTGATCGTGAACGATGGCGAGTCGCAGTTGCAGTTGGTGGCGATGAACGTGGGCACCGGGGCGCTGGCCATCGACTCGGCGTTCCGCGACCGCGGCGCGAAGCAACCCGGTATGCGCTTTGATCGGGCCACCTGGCCGCATGGCGCCACCGGCCCCGCCAAGGCGCACGGCAGCGTGTTCTCGCGAGGGCGGTAGTGCATAGCCATACCGAAATGCTGCATGGATATGCGCAGGCCAACGGCGTGCGGCTGCACTACGTGGAGCAGGGGAGCGGGCCACTGGTCGTCCTGCTGCATGGATTCCCAGATTTCTGGTACAGCTGGCGCGATCAGATTCCCGTGCTGGCGGCGGCCGGGTACCGTGTGGTCGCGCCCGACTTGCGCGGCTACAACGAGAGCGAGCGACCGCTGGGCGTCGAGGCGTACGGTCTCGATACGCTGGCGGCCGACGTGGCGGCGCTCATCCATGCACTGGGGGCCGAGCGGGCCACGGTCGTCGGTCATGATTGGGGCGGATTGGTGGCGTGGCATGTGGCCATGCATCACCCCGAGGTCGTGTCGTCGCTGGTGATCATGAACGCGCCGCATCCGCGCGCCTTTCGCCGCGAACTCAAACACAACTGGGCGCAGAAGCGGCGCTCGTGGTACGTCGGCTTCTTTCAGTTGCCGTGGCTGCCCGAGGCGATGCTGGCGGTGGGCAACCGATGGCTGCTGCGCCGCGTGCTCCGTCGTGGCGGTCCGGCCCACAATGACACCGAACTCGCCGCGTATCTCGCCGCGTTCGCGGGGCCGGGCGCGATGACGGCCGCGCTCAATTACTATCGCGCGCTGTTTCGCGTGCGCTCACAGCGTCCGGTCACCATCGAGAGCCCGACGTTGCTCATCTGGGGCCTGCGCGATCGCTTTTTGCTGCCGGCCCTGGCCGACGGGACGGAGGCGTGGGTGCCGACGCTCGAGCGACACGAGGAGCTGCGCGCCAGGCACTGGGTTCAGCATGACGCCTCGGCGTCGGTCAACGCCCGATTGCTCGAATTCCTATCGCACCACGCCGCGTCGTAACGGCGGACGAGGTGGTGTGAGCGCCCCTTACACCGGCGGCGTCACACTGAGAAAGGCGTCGGCCGGTGTGAGCAGCACGCCCGGCACGAAGCCGAGCACGAGCAGCAGCACCAGCAGGGTGACGGCGACGATCCGTTCGCGAGGGAGCAGGTCGGGCGCGATGGACGGGAGACCGCGACCGAGGAACGTCTTCGCGTAGCCCGTGAGCGTGGCGACCGCGAGGAAGGCACTGGCGAGAATGATGGCGACGGTGCTGAGCGGGCTCGTCATCCAGAGCGTGTGCAACAACAGATCATCCGCGACGAAGCCCGCCATGCCCGGCAATCCCACGCCGGCGCCGCCGAACAACACGAAGGCGGCGGCTAACACCGGAAACGCCACCACGCGCCCCCCGGGGCCGCTGAACGACACCGGCCCCACACGCGCTTCGAGCGCGCTCGTCAGGACCCCGATGCCGCCAAGTGCGAGACCCATCGTCACCATGACCAGCAACGCGGCGGCGAATCCACCGTAGCTGGCGGCGCCGATGGCGGCGAGCACCATGCCGCCATGCATGGTCGTGGTGCCGCGATAGAAGCCGCGCAGGTCCTTCTGCACGAGCGTGATCAGCGCCGCCACGATGGCCGCGATGGCACCGCCGCGAATCAGCCACGGCGCGATCGTCATGGCGGCGGCGTGATGGTCGACGAACCGCAGATGCACGAACACGAGGGCGATGGTCGACGCCAGCTGTTGCGTCTGCACCACTGGTGCCCGATCGCAAAGCTGTGCCACGCCGACGTGTAGTGGCATGACGCCGGTCCGCATCGCGATGGCGAGGCAGGACAGCACCAGCGCGATCGTGAGATGTCCCAGGTGCAGACTCACCGCGGCGGCGGTGGTGAGTATGCCCGTTGTGAGCAGCATGACACCACCGGTACGCGTGAGCCGCCACGCCCCCGCCGCATGCACGAGCGCGCTGCCGGCCACCGCCGCGTAGGCGATCGCGCCGTGTCCGGCGAAAAACGCGATCGCCTGCGTGACGATCAGGGCGACGAGCGGTAGCAGTGGGCGTCGGCCTTGCTGCGCAAGCACCGGCGCGGCCAACAGCACCACGCAAAACAGCAATGCTTCCCACGGGGCGGACAAGGTGGTCACGGCGTCGCTCACGCGTCACCCCGCGGTGTGGCACGTTCGTCGGACGACATCGCCCGGCGGAAGCGCTGATCGATGCGGTCGAGCCGGCGCGCCACGCCCAGCATCGGCGCGAGCATGGCATCGATGAGATCGTCGAGGCGCAACCGATGCAACGACGCTGCGTAAATACGGGCTGCCAGCGTGGGCGACCACCGCTCAAGCCAACTTGGCGTGCGATGCACGTGCCCCAAGCGATGGCTGTCGTGAAGCATGTTCGGGGCCTTCAAGTACTGCCCCAGCCGCAAGAAGGCGTGACAGACGAGGTGGGCGAGTGCCAGCGTGGTCCACCCCATGCCGATTTCGGCCAGGATCAACCCGACCTGCGCCAGCGTGGCGTGCGCCAGCGCGCCTTTGGCGTCGGTGTGTACGCGAACGACGGCGGCCGCGTAGATCGCGGTGGCAAGCCCGACGATCACCGCCATGATACGGGCACTCGTCGACACCTCAAGCACCGGCCAGACGCGCAACAAGAGAAACAGCCCGGCATGAATCGACACGGCGCCATAGAACAGCGCACTCGACGGCGTGGGGCCCTCCATCGCGCGCGGCAGCCAGCCGGAGAACGGCAACTGCGCCGACTTGCCCATCGCGGAGAGCAGGAACAGCAGCGCAATCGCCGTGGACTGCATCGCTGGTAAGGTGGCCGCACCGCCGAGGGCCGAGAAGCGTGCTGATCCCAGCGACTCGAACGTCATCACGGTCGCGATCAGCAAGCCGGCGTCGGAAAAGCGATACGTCGCGAACGCGCGCACGGAGGAGCGCACGGGTTCGTCGCGCTCGTGGAAGAATCCGATGAAGAACGCCGACGAGATGCCGATCAGCTCCCAGCCCGCAAAAAACAACTCCAGGGCGCCAGCCAGCGCCACGAGCTGCGTGCCGGTCGCGAAGAGGCCAAGCAGCACAAAGAAGCGCGTGAAGCCCGGTTCCTTGTGCAGATACGTGCGCGAGAAGCGCGCGACGAGTGCGGTGAGCACCGAGGCGAACAGCGCAATGGTGATCGAGATATGATCGACCAGCAGGACGGCCGGAATGCGGAACTCGCGGATGCGCAACCAGTCGCCGAATTCGATGTCGCCGGTGACCGGCGCACCGATCATCCCCAGGTACCCCGCCAGTACCACCACGCCGGCGCCGACGGACACGAGGAGTCCACTGTGCACCACGATCGTCACGAACTGTTCACTCGTCGAGCGTCGCCAGAGCAGTACGCGCGTCCCGATCAGCAACACACTGACGAGCGGGGCCAGAATCGCGAGCGCCAGCGCGATGCGGACGACAAACCAGGAGTCGATCATGCCGATTGGTGGAGACGGGGACCGACCGCGGAGAGCGGCAAGGCACTGCGTACGAGGGCCGGCGGCAGATGTGCGCGGCTCTGCAGGTGCCACTCGGGCGAGCGTTCGACCACGGGCAGCAGCATCGGTTGCGGGTGGTACGGCACGAACCCGCCGTCCTGAAAGAGCGACATCGCGCCCGTCTCCGGATGCATCGCCACCAGCTGAATCCACTGCTTCGTCACCAACTCGGCCACCTCAGCCTGGCGCGAGGCCACGGTCAGCAAGGACTCCGGCGTCGCATCGACGATGAGCAGCAGGCGCATGGGTTCGTGGATCTCGACCATCTGCCGAGGCAACCCGGTGCGGAGATCACTCTGGTGCCCGTTCATCACGCCGATGAGCCCCGTGACATTGTGTGGCAGCTTCGTGCCGCAGCCAAACGTTTCGTTGTCGACCGACGAGAAGTAATACTCGAGACTGATGCCCGCGCCGACGGGGCCGACGGCGGCAAGGATGCGCTCGAGCACCTTGTCGTTCTCGTCGACGTTCGGGTCGTAGCTGACCAGAAACGCCCGGCGATCGAGGTGCAGGCCGCGCGTCAGCGACC
>CAMBRJ010000232.1 GCA_945870175.1 Gemmatimonas phototrophica | reverse complement strand
GTCGATGTACAACGCCCGCGACGAGGGCGCCCAGCTCACCCTGGATGAGCTCGCCCAGGCGTGCGCCATCGCCCATGCCCGCGGCGCACGGGTCTACCTCACGTTCAATGTGCTGATCAAGCCCGAGGAACTGGGGGAGGCGCTCACCTATCTCGGTGAGTGCGTCGATCGCGGCATCGATGCGGCCATCGTGCAGGATCTCGGCGTCGTGCGGCTCATTCAGCGGGTGTATCCGCAGCTCGAGGTTCATGGATCGACGCAGATGACGGTGCACGATGCCGCCGGCGCGCGCGTCATGCAGCGACTCGGCGTGGAGCGGGTGGTGCTGGCGCGCGAGAACACCCTCGAGGACATCCGGGCGATCCGCGAGGCCGTACCGGAGCTCGGCCTTGAGACGTTCGTGCACGGCGCGCTCTGTATCGCGTACTCCGGCCAGTGCTTCATGTCGGGCATGATCAGCGAACGCTCGGCGAATCGCGGATCGTGCGCGCAATCGTGTCGCAAGGATTACACGCTTACGGACGAGGCGACCGGTGCGACGCTCGACAGCGGGTATCTGATCTCGGCAAAGGATCTCGCCGCGCACAATCATCTCGAGCAACTCGCTGAGCTCGGGATCGGCTGCCTCAAGGTCGAGGGGCGCAAGAAGAAGCCGGAGTACGTGGCCACCGTCACGAAGGCCTATCGTGGCTGGCTCGACGCGCTGGCTCGTGGAGAGCGTGGTCTCGCGCCCTCCATCGACGAGGTTGAGCCGCTCGTGCAGATCTTCAGCCGCGGCAATACTGGCGGCATGTACGGTGGTCGTGAGGGGCGCGAGTACATCACGCGCACACAGCCGGACAATCGCGGATTGCCCATCGGGAACGTGGTCGGGCACGACGGCACGGAGCTCATCGTGGAAACCACGCACGCCGTGGCAGTCGGTGACGGACTTGGCTTCGAATCGCCTGAGCCCTCGTCGTCAGCGACGATGGGCGGCACCGTGCAGAGTGTCCGTCAGGTGTGGTCGCGCAACGGCATCCATCGGCAGGTGGTGAGTGTCCGATTAAGCACCGTGCGATCGCGCGTGCCCGACGGATGGCGCGTCGTGCGCACGAGTGATGCGACATTGATGCGCGTGGCGCAGGAATCGTTCGAGAACGTGGCCATACCCGAGCGCGTCGGCGCGCGCCGCCTCGACGTGCGCGTGTTCGGACACGGCGGCGGTCCGCTCAAGACGATCTGGAACGCCGGCGAGATGGAGGTCACGGTACGCGGCGAAGTACCGCTCAGTGTGGCCAGCAAGCGGGCGCTTGATGTCCCGCAGCTGCGCGAGCAACTGGGACGCCTCGGCGGCACGGCGTTCAAACTCGGAACGGTTGACGTGGCCGGGCTAGCCGAAGGTCTGTTTCTGCCGGTGAGTGAACTGAATCGCATTCGGCAAGATGCCGTCGCGCAGCTTGACGAGCAGCTCGGCTGGGCGCGTCAGAGCGATGCTGCCGTACGCGAAGCGCGTATCCGCGAGGTCGTGGAGACGATCGCCTCGTCGATCACCACCGCGGTCACGGAGCAGTCTTTCGCGCTGCGCGCGATCGTCTGCGATGTCGATACCGCGCGCGAGGCCGCGGCTGGCGGCGCCACGGAGATCGTGCTCGATCCGTTCTTGCGTCATCCGACGCCGCCGCTGGCCCGCGTGAATGCACTGCGCGAGGAGCTTATGGCGGCGGGCGTCACGCTGCGGCTGCGCACACCGACAGTCGTGCGCCCGGAGGAGCGCAAGCGCCTCGATAAGTGGCTCGCACTCGAGCTTCCACTGCTGACCGGCCATCTGGGCTTGCTGGCCGAGTTCGGTGGGGCAGGGCGTGACGTCATTGCGGACTACGCGACCAACGCCTTCAATCAGCACACGGCCGATCTGCTCTTCGAGCTTGGCGCGTCGCGACTGGTCGCGTCCATCGAGCTGACCACCGAGGAAATTGGCCAGCTGACCGATCCTTGGCGGGGCCGCAATTTCGATGTGCTGGTGTACGGTCGTACCGAAGGTATGACCATCGAGCATTGCGTGCTGTCGGCCGCGTTCGATCGAAAGCCGGCGACCTGCCGCGACCTCTGCGTGCAGAAACATCCCAATGTGTCGCTGACGGATCCCGCCGGTTACACCTTTGCGGTCGCGACCGACTCGGCGTGTCGGAATCGATTGCTGCACTCTCGCCCGATCGACGGCTCCGAGTATCTCCCAGACCTCTGGGCACAAGGTATTCGCGGCTATCAGATGGTGTTCAACGTTCCGGGCGACCCGGTGCAGCCGCTCGTTCGTGCGTACCGCGATATGCTCGATGGACTCTCCGGCAATGTGTTGCCAGAGCTCACGGCGACGCGCCGTCTGCTCGATGGAGCGTTTACGCGTGGCCACTTCGCACGGGCGGTCTGAAGATGGCGCGTTGGATTCACAGGCTCTTACCAATCATGATGCTGGCGCTGTCGGTGCTCGCCGTGATCGACGCGGTCGACGCATTCGGCGACGGTCGCTTTGGACGTGGCGCCTTCAAGGCGTTCAGCGGCGTGGCGTGGCTGTTCATCGCGTATATGCTCTACGAGAGCGCCAAGCGTATCCCGACCGACAGCAAGTAGTCGGCATGCGCTCGGCGCGCTGCCGTGGTCATGCGCGCGTCATTACGGTGACGCGGCCTGCGCCGCGGTTCGTTAGGGTGTGGCATGCCGAAGCTCAGCCCGCCATCCGCCGGTTACGGCACGCTTGATCTCGCGCGCGCGCGATTGCTCACGACGTTCGGTTACCCGGATTTCCGTGCGCCGCAAGTGCGCGCGGTGCAAGCGGTACTCTCCGGTCGCGACTCGCTCATCGTGCTCCCGACCGGTGGCGGCAAGTCGCTCTGTTATCAGGTGCCGGCGCTGCTCCGTGATGGCATCACGGTCGTGATTTCGCCTCTGATTTCGTTGATGAAAGACCAGGTTGATGCACTCGCGCGCAAAGGCGTGTCGGCCGCCTTCATCAACAGCACGCTGAGCGTGAGCGACGTGGCGACGCGCATGACGCAGGCCCGCGAGGGTTCCCTCAAAATGCTGTACCTTGCCCCCGAGCGACTGGAGGCCGGACGTACGCTGCAACAGCTCGCGGTGATCGGTGTGTCGCTGCTGGCGGTGGACGAGGCGCACTGTATCAGCGAGTGGGGACACGACTTTCGGCCGAGCTATCGACGGATCGGCAGTATCCGTGAACGTCTCGGTTCCCCACAGACGGTCGCGCTCACCGCGACCGCGACACCGGACGTTCGCCTCGACATCGTGCGACAACTGGCGTTACGGGATGCGGAAGTTGTCGTGGCTGGTTTCGATCGCATCAATCTGATGTATCAGGTGGCACCCGTGCGGAGCCAGTCCGAGAGGGATACGACGGCCATTGCCCTGGTCCGCGCCGTCGAGGCGCCGGTGATCGTGTACGCGCCCACCCGTAAAGCGGTCGAACGCGTCACGGCGGTACTGGTGCGCAGCCGGATCAGAGCCGTTGCGTATCACGCGGGGCTCGATGACGCGTTGCGCCAACGTGCGCAGGATGCCTTCATGCAGCAACGCGCGCGCGTCATCGTGGCGACGAGCGCATTCGGCATGGGCATTGACAAGCCCGATGTGCGTCTCGTGGTTCACCACTCCATGCCGGGCACGTTGGAGGCCTACTACCAGGAGGCGGGTCGCGCGGGTCGCGACGGCAAGCCGAGCACCTGCGTGCTACTCCACGCCTATCCCGATCGGTTCACACACGAGTTCTTCATCGACGGCGCGCACCCCGATCGCGCCACCGTACGGCACACGTGGATGTTCCTGCGCGCGCACGCGGACCGAGACGGCGTGGTCGCGCACGGCGCCGACGAGGTTGCACAGCGGCTGGCGGCGTCGCTCGGCGACCGGAAGGTGAGCGCGGCGCTTCGCGTGCTGGTCGCGGCGGGCGCCTGCACGGCGGAGGCGGCCGCCATGGGTCGCGTGTCGGTTCGGCTGCTCGCGACCCCGGAGCGCATCGTGGGCGAACTGACGGGCGCGCGGGCCATCGATCGTGAGCTATTGCGGGCCCTTTGGAAGGTCGCTGGCCGGACCCTAGAGGACGGTGCCGCGATCGACCTGGACGCTTTGCCGCGCCGTTTCGGGGGGGGGATGGGGCTCGTCCCTGTTTTGGAGCGGTTGGCAGCGGAACAGTTCGTCATATGGATGCGGGCGGGTGCCGGCGTGCGGCTCGATCCCCGCGCACGTCACGCGAAATGGCCGCCGGTAGACTGGTCGGCGATTGATCGGCGACGCGCCTCCGACCTGCGCCGACTCGACGCAATGCAGGTATATGCGCAGACCCGCTATTGCCGAAGAGCGTTCATCCTGCGCTATTTCGGAGACCCCGAAGTGCGCTCCCAGTGCGCTGCCTGCGATAGTTGCTTGGGCGCCACTGAAGTCCTTCCACCGGCCAATACGAAGCAGTCCGTTCGTGGCCGGCCCCGACCGCTCTGACCTCAACGTCTTCCATGGACGATAGTCTTTATTTCAACGAGCAGCACCTCGCCGTGCGTGACATGGTCCGCAGCTTTGCGCGAGAGCAGGTCGCCCCCGTCGCGTCCCAACACGATGAGGACTCCACCTTCCCTTGGGTGAACGTCAAGGCGATGGGAGAGCTCGGACTCCTCGGCATCCCGTGGTCCGAGGACGTCGGGGGAGCTGGCTTCGACACGATCAGTTTCATGATTGCGATCGAAGAGCTCGCGAAAGTGTGTGCCTCGCACTCGATCACGATCAGCGCGCACACCACGCTCGGTACATCCCCCATCGTCAATTTCGGCACCAAGGCGCAGGTCGAGCAGTACGTGCCGCTGCTGGCCAGCGGCAAGGTGCTCGGTGGATTCGGCCTCACTGAAGAAAGCGCCGGTAGCGATGCCGGTGGTACGCGGACCACGGCCGAGAAGAAGGACGGCTACTACCTCTTGAACGGCTCCAAGCGGTTCATCACGCACGCCGGTGTCGGCGAAGTCTTCGTCGTCACGGCGGTGACTGATCCGTCCAAGGGCACCAAGGGGATTTCGTCGTTCATCCTGAACAAGGAGAGCTGCGATCTCGAGCAGTGCCGCGTGCTTGGCGTAGGCCACGATGACACGCTGAAGCCCATGAAAGGCTTCACGTCGGGCAAGAAGGAGAACAAGCTCGGATGGCGGGCGTCGGACACCCGCGAGTTGCTGTTTAACAACGTCGAAGTGCCGGCCGAGAATCTGCTGGGTACCGAAGGGCTGGGGTTCGTCAACTTCATGAAGACGCTCGATGCCGGCCGTATCGGGATCGCATCGCTCTCGATCGGCATCGCGCAGGGCGCGCTCGAGGAGTCGCTCAAGTACGCGTCGGTCCGCAAGCAGTTCGGGGCGGCCATTGCCACGTTCCAGGGCATTCAGTTCCAGCTGTCGGACATGGCGACGGAGATCGAAGCCGGCCGCCATCTGGTGTACCACGCGGCGTGGCTGGCTCAGCAGGG
>CAMBRJ010000231.1 GCA_945870175.1 Gemmatimonas phototrophica | reverse complement strand
CGGCGCGCCGGTGCTCGAAGGCGCCGTCCCGACCGCGCGTTGTTCCTGTTCGGCCGCCGCCACGCGCAACGTTTCACGAACCAGCAATTCGCGCGCCGCGCGATCGTCGTCCTGCAGGCGATACCAGGCCCAGGCGGCGAAAATCGTCGCCGGCACGATGAAGAACGTCAGCAACGCCCCGCTCAAGCGCACGCGGTACGAGCGTGACCACCGCGCGCGGCGTAGTCGCAGCAACCGGCCCAGTGCGCCATCGGCGAGCGCCGTGGCCGACCACAGCAGCATCACCGCGATCACATCGAGCAAGACCAGCAGGGCGCCGCGCGGCAGCAACACATCGAGCGTGCGGAGATCGACTTCCACGTGCACTCGGCGCATGTCGATGCCCGCGCCGGCCACCCCATCGCCATGCATCGCATCGCCACGGCGACGCCACTGCAGCGGATGCGGGATCGTATCGCCGGCCAAGGGGACGGCCAGCGCCAATTTGTACGGCGCCTGTGTCCCGCGTGCGCCGGTCACGCCGGTAAACGCGGCGAAGGGATCCAGCGGCAGCAGACGGGTGCGCGGCGGCACAGCGATCGTCGTGACGACGCTGTCCAGCGCAGGCACCGCGGCCACCAGCAGGGTGGTCGGCCCATCACCGACCGCGCGGATTTCCACGAGGCCACTCTCGCGCGCCATCATCGCAATCACCGCCTGGGCCCCGATCGTGTCGTTCACCGGTGCCAGCGACAGCTCGGACACCGGCGACGTGGTGTTGCCCGGCAGCCAGCGCGCCAACCGCGCCGGATAGCCGGCCAGCGCGAGCTCGCTCGCCGCGTAGCGTCGCAGCAGCGCATCGGTACTGCGCACCGGACGCGTTTCCTCGCGCATGGAGGTCGCGAACCGTTCGAGCAGGCGATACGCATTCTCGTCGACCGCCTCGAGCCGCTCGAGGTCATGCTGTGCGAGTGCCATCTGGGCGCCCACCGTCGCCCCCCAGGTCAGGGTGGCCGCGCCAGCTCCAGCAACCACGGCGGCCGCCGCGACTTGCGCGAGGCCGCGACGCGTGAGCGCCAGGGCGCCAATGGCCACGACCCACAGGGCCGGATACCACGCGGGCCATCCGCCCGGTGCCTCCCAGAGCATCGGGGCGAAGACGCCGGTCAGCAGCGCGAGCATCGGCGCCACGCTCGACGGCAGGCCGCGCCGCGGCCCGAGCGCCGCCTGCCCCGCGGCCGCGCCCGCCAGCAGGATCGACACCCCAGCGAGGGCGAGGGCGAGCTGCCACGCGATCCAGAGCCCGAATCCCGCGCCGGCCGCCGGCAGTGCGATACCACGCGCCAGATCGCGCAGCAGAAACGGTCCGCCCGACGCCACGAGAATCACGACCGCCGCCGCGATCCACCGCGACGGCGCCTGGAACGACGTGCGCAACACCAGTAACAGCACGGCCAGCGCGAGCGCGGTCGTCATCAGCAGTGCGGCCACGTTTGACGTGAGCGGCCCTCCCATGGCCGCGAAGTAGCTCGCCGGATCGAACAATGATGACACGTTCGAGAGCGCGGTGAGCGGCGCCACCGCGATCGCGAGCACCGCCGCCGCGGCCGCCGCGACACGCTGGCCCGTGCGCGCCGGTCGGCGCCACGCGCCAATCAGCATGCCGAGCAGGGCGAGGCCGAGCGACAGATTGGTCCGGGCCCGCGCGCGCTGCAGCAACGAGAGCTGAGTCTCCCCTTCCGAGAAATCGAGGGCCCGCACGCGGGCCAAGCGATTCCGCCCATCGGGCACCATCACCACGGTCGAGCCGGCCGCGACACTCGTCGAATCGGGCGACTCGATGATCGTGTGCGCCACATCGACGCGACCGGAGAGCGTGCGCAACAAGGGCTTGGCAAAGCGATCCGCGGGCGGCGCCGACGACACCAGTGCCACGGCCACGGCCTCGAACCGTCCATCGGCCGAGCGCGCGCGCGCCACCAGTGACGTATGGAACGCGCCGTCCACGAGGCGCACCCCAACGGGGGCACCGACCGTGATCGGCGTGCGGGTCTGCCCCGCGCGCCCGATCAGGGTACCATCTTCGAACACCAGCAGCGCGGACTCCACGCCACCTTCCAGCGGCACCGTGGCGACGCCCACCGAGTCCAGCACGCGTGCCTCGGCCACGCGCCGCAAGGTGGAGGCGACGTCGGTGAGCCGTGCCGCCACGCGCTGTGCCCGATCCTCTCGTTCGCCCGCCGACCATGCCGCCCAATCTCGGCGAACCGAGAACAGCGTGGCCGTTTCCCCGACCGCGACTGTGACCGTAATCGCGAGCAAGACAACCGTCACCACCGGAATCGCGCGCGGACGCCGCAGCGTGGGCAGCATCCACGCCGCGCAGGCACTGGCGACGACCGCGACCGCCACCGACGCCCACCCCGGCGCCTGTTGCCAGAGCGCACAGGCGACGATGGCGGTGCTGGTCGCCGCGACCCATCCCAAAGGCCACGAATCGGCGCGCGACGCGCGGGGTACGGAGGGCATGGCCCCACAATACCCCGCGAACCCCACCATGGCGAAGGGGAGCGCCGTCTCTGGTTATCTTCCATCCATGCTTCCGCGTCGCCGGGCCCGCCGTTTCCCTCCCCTCGTGCTGCCACTGGTCGCGACGATGCTGGCCGCCCCCCTGCTGGCGGCGCCGTGGCCAGCGGCCGGAGGATCGGCACCGTCCCCCCAACCACCGGCGCAGGCCCGCCTCGACGTGGGCAGCTTCACGCTGCTCGCGAATGGACAGCGAGCGGGACGCGAGCAGTTCTCGGTGCAGCGGGTCACCTCGCAGGACGGCGGCACGCTCGAGGTCCGCTCCGAATCGGCGCAGGGCGACCGCCGCGTCGCCATGCGCCTCGAAACGGATTCCGCTGGCACACCCGTGCGCTATTCCGTGGAGGAACGGCGCGGGGCCGATGTCACGCTGCGCCTCGGTGGCCAGCGCGTCCGCGGCCGCTTCGCCACGCTGGCCCGCAGTTCGACCGGCGAGGCGGCACGCGAGTACCTGCTGCGTCCCGGTGCCGTCGTCATCGAAGACGACGGGATCGTGCAGTACGCGTTGCTGGTGCGCCAACGCACGATGGCCGAGGGCGCCGGGATCACGCTCCCGAGCCTCACGCCGATCGCCAACAGCCAGGGCGCCGTCCGCCTCGTGCTCGAAACCAGCACCGACACCATCGTCGTGGCCGGTACGCGCCATGCCGCGCGCCGGTGGCGCGTCACGGCCAGCAGCGGTGACCTGCGGCTGGTGTGGACGGACGTCGAGGGTCGGCTGCTCCGTCTCACCATCCCGGCGCGCAACCTCGAGGCCATCCGCGACGACGTTCCCCACTGATGCCGTCGAGGCGCGCGACGGGTCCGCGCCACGGGTCCGCGAGGCGACTCGCGGGTCTCCTTGAATGAAACCATCCCCGCTCCGGGTGCGTACGCCCCACCAGACTCTGTCCTCCACCCGCTTCATCTCTATGAGACTTCACGCTTTCGCGTTCGTGCTCGGCCTCGCCGTTGTCGGGACCGGTCCGACGTTCGTTGCTGCGCAGACGGCCCCCGCTCCAGGGGCAACCGTGACGCTCACGGACGCCCTGGCACTCGCGCGTCGAAACAATCCCGCGCTTCAAAGCTCAACGAATGCGCGTCGCACCGCAGCGGCGGCGGTTCGCTCCGCCAAGGGCGCGTTCCTCCCCAGTGTGAATTCGAGCATGGGCGGCGGCTACCGTGAAGGACGTCAAACCTTCTTTCAAGGTCAGGCGTTCGGTTCGACCAACGATCAGCTCTCGACCGACGCCTCGGTGAACGCCAGCCTGCAGCTGTCGCTCGCGACCCTGAACGATAAGCGCGCGGCGCAGGCCAACCAGAACGCCACCGAAGCCGACATCGCCGCCGCCGAACAGCGCGTGCGCAACGAAGTCACGAACCAGTACCTCACGGCCTTGCAGGCGCAGGCCCGCGCGTCGCTCCAGGACACGTTGCAGGCGACCACGCAGACGCAGCTTCAGCTGGCCCGCGCGCGACTCCAGGTCGGCTCCGGCACCCAGCTCGACGTGCAGCGGGCGGAAGTGGCCGATGGACAGCAGCGCGTCGCGTCACTGAACGCGCGCAATCAGGTCGCCATTGAAATCGTCCGGCTGTTCCAGGCTATCGGTATCGATGCGAGACCCGACGCCAAACTCGACGCCAACCTCGCGGCCCCGCCCGCCATCGATCTCTCGGCGATTCTCGAAATGGCCCGCCGCACCAACCCGGCGCTCGGTTCGTTCCGTGCCCGAGAGGAGTCGGCCCGTCGTTCGCAGGCCTCCGCCCGCAGTGCCTACTTCCCGTCGTTGGCGCTGCAAGCTGGGGTGTCCGCCTTTACGAATCGCTTCACCAACACCGGCCTGCTGATCAGCCAGAGTCGGGCCAGCACGCTCGGCGCCCAAGCGTCGTGCATCCGCACGGAAGAAGTGCGGGATCGCCTGGGCCTGTCGAACCGGCTTGCCCAGTGCAACACGTTCGTGTTTTCTCCGGCGCAAGAAGACGACATCCGCGCCAACCAGAGCAAGTACCCGCTCGACTTCACGCGCAATCCGTACTCACTCTCTGCGTCGTTCTCGCTGCCGATCTTCAACGGCTGGCGCCGTGAGCAGCAGGTCGAGCAGGCCAGTGTGCAGCGCCGCAACGCCGAGAACGATGTGCGCGCTCAGGAACTGCGCGTCACGGCCGACGTCACCGCGGCGTACCTCTCGCTGAGCACGGCGCAACAGACCGTGGTGTTGCAGGAGCAAAACGTACGCACCGCCCGCACCGCCCTCTCGCTTGCACAGGAGCGCTATCGCGTCGGCGCCATCAGCATCGTGGACCTCGTGCAGGCCCGCGGCGACTACGAGCGCGCCGAGACCGACCGCATCACTGCGGTATACGATGTACAACGGGCATTCGCGGCGCTTGAAAATGCCGTCGGCCGTCCCATCCGCTAACAGAGACCAGTCATGACCAAAGGTGTAAAGTTCGGGATCGGCGGCGTTGTAGTGATCGCCGTTGCCGCCCTTGCAGTAATCAGCGCGAAGAAGAACAGCACCAAGCCGGTGGAAGTGCGCACCGAGGCCGTAGAAGCCCGTGACCTCGTGGCCTCGGTCACGGCCAGCGGACAGATTCAGCCGCGCACGAAGGTCGATGTGTCGGCCGACGTGACCGGCAAAATCGTGCGCCTTTCCGTGAAGGAGGGCGACGTCGTGAAAAAGGGGCAGTTCCTGCTCCAGATCGACCCCGAGCAGGTAACCGCGGCCCTGCAGCGTTCGGAAGCGTTCCTGGCCTCGTCGCGCGCGCAGTCCGCGCAGTCACGGGCCAGCCTGCTGCAGGCCCAGCGCAACTACGAGCGCTCGCTCAAGATCAAGCAGCAGTCGCCGGAACTCGTCAGCGACGAGCAACTCGAGCAGCTCAAGACACAGGCCGAAGTGAACAAGGCGTTGGCCGAGGCGGCCGGCTTCAGCGTCGACCAGGCCGTCGC
>CAMBRJ010000230.1 GCA_945870175.1 Gemmatimonas phototrophica | reverse complement strand
GCGCGGCGAGCGTTTCGCGCAGACAGCGTTCGGCATCGAAGCGCGGGTGCGGCATCGGCACGGCGTTGACGAGCAGCGAGTGTCCGCCGAAACCTTCCATCTCGAAGCCGAGCTTTTCGAAGGACGTGCGATGCGCGTCGAAGGCCTCGGCTTCGTCGGGACCGAGGTGCAGCGTCATCGGGAAGAGCAACCGCTGCGACGGCGCCTCGCCGCGCTCGAGCACGCCGAGGAAGTCCTCGTACAGCACGCGCTCATGCGCCGAATGCTGATCGATGAGAATGACGCCATCTTCGTGCTCGAACATGAGGTACATGCGCCGCAGTTGCAGCAGCGGGGGCACCGAGATGGGCGCGTCGTCCACCGGGCGCGTATCCGCGGTCGCCGCGTGCGCGTGCACGGTCGCGTCGGACCCGACCGGCCCGTGGGTGAGGTCCGGGGCGTAGGCGGCGCTGGATGCGTCGGGCGTGGCGAAGAGTCCTTCAGCGGCCGGCGTGGCGCGCAACGCGGCGGGCTCCATCGCGTGCACGTCGTCGCGCCATGAGGGCGCGGCCGCGGGGGTCCAGGTGCGCCATCCGATCCCCGCACTGGCGTCGAAGAGGCCGAGGGCACGACGAACGCCATTCTCGACGGCCCGCTCGGTGGGCCACCGATCGCGTAGCCGCACCTCGGACTTGGCGGGGTGCACGTTCACGTCGACATCCCCGCTGGGCACGTGCAGCGACAGGACGAGCGAGGGGCGGACGCCGGAGGGCAACGTGGACCGATAGGCGGCCTCGGCGGCCCGCACGATGCCGTGATCGCGGACGACGCGTCCATTGATGATGAGCAGCACGCGGCGGGTGGCGGTGCCAACATCAGCGGGGCGTTCCAGCATTCCGGTGATGTGGATGGGCCCCTGCACATCGTCGATATCGACAAACCGCTGCACGTCGCGATGTCCCCACAACTCGGCAAGTCGTGCGCGCAGTGTGGGGACGGCGGGCAAGTCGAGGGCGACTTTGCCATCGTGGCGCACGGTGAAGTGCACATCGCGGCGCAGGGCGCCAATCGCGTGCATGGTGTCCATGATGCCGCGCCATTCCGATCGGGCGCTGCGCAGGAATTTCTGCCGCGCGGGTGTGTTGTAGAAGAGCCGTTGCACCGACACCGTGGTCCCTCGACGACGCGTTGCGTCACGCGTGTCGAGCACGGCGCCGGCGGCGGCGCGGACCTGCGTACCGACGCCGTCGTCCGTGGCGGTTTCGATCAGGATCTCGGAGACCGACGCGATGGCCGGCAACGCTTCGCCCCGAAAGCCGTAGCTCCGCACCCCAACGAGCTGTTCGGCGGCGGTGATCTTCGACGTGGCGTGCCGCGAGAGACAGAGCACGGCATCCTCGCGATCCATGCCACTGCCGTCGTCGGCAATCCGGATCAGTGCGCGACCGCCTTCCTCGATGGTGACATCGACCGTGGTCGCACCGGCGTCGAGCGCATTCTCCACGAGTTCCTTGACGACCGACGCAGGTCGTTCTACGACCTCACCAGCGGCGATCTGGTCGGCAACAGCACTGGAGAGAATGGCGATCCGCGTCATACCACAAGCTACCGAATCACGGCAGGCGATACGAGCGGGATGGTTCGTCCCGCCGGGAGCCATCCGCGACGTCCATCGGCGTGCACGACGTTGAGCCAACCATCTCGCGCCGCTTCCACGCGCACGACATCACCCGTGGCGACACCACCCATCGCATTCGCGTCATTGCCCGGCGCGGTGCGCATGGTGTCCGGACGTCGAACGACGAGGACACCGGTGGCATCGAGCTCGCGATACCCCCACGCCGCGGCGGCACCCGTTCCCACGGCGACGAGCAGCGCGACGACGGCGGTCGTCGAGGCGAAACCCATCCACGCCGACGTGCGTCCACGACGCCGTTGCGCGCGCACGACGGCGAGCATCGCCCACCCCAGCAACCAGGAGGCGATGGCCGCCAGGACGAGGGCGGGCACGGGGATCATGGGCACTTCGGCCACCCCACCGCGCGCGCCCGCCGGGAGCAACGTGAGTCGTTCCTGCGCGTCGACCGCGACGGGCTCGAGGCGGGCCGCCCGCTGCCAGGCGATCACGGCCGAGACGGTATCGCCGGCGGCCCACGCGGCGACGCCCCAGTTGGCGAGGAGATCCGCGTCGGCGGGGCGTGCCTGCGCGGCGTCGGCAAACAGCTCAGCCGAGCGCGAATACTGGCGCTGCTCGTACAGGGCGGTGGCGCGGGCGACGGTGGCCTCGAGCGCGCGCCCGGGGGGCGCGTTCGTGGCTTGTAGCAGCGCCGGTCCCGGCGTGACGGGCAAGGCGGCGGCGGTGCGAGTCGGGGTGGCGATGGCCGCAGCACTCAGCGCGACGAACAGCGCGAAACGCGCCTGCGCATGCCTAGCGGCACGGATCGTCCGCGCGTGCGTGACCGCCTCGGCGTGGATAGCCGCGAGCAGCGTGTCGGCCCGCACGGTGAGGTCATCGCGAGCGGCGACTGCCGTCGGCACCTCACTGAAGCCCTGCACCGCCAGCGCGTCGAGCAGCACGAGCAACGCCTTGGTGGTGTCGCGCGTGACGCCACGGCGTCGGACCGTGCGTTCGACGTCGCGCCGCGATACGAGTTCTTGCGGCGAGACGTTCAGCCGCTGCGCGAGCGCGCCAAGCAGTGTGCGTCGGGTGTAGCGCGCATGATCGCCGTCGTCCTCGCCGGCGACGCGCAGCGTGACGGGGCGAGGCACGCTCGCGGTCGCCGCGGCGCGTGACCGACGGGTGCCGCCGATGCGCGCGCCGACGGCGAGCATGAGCCACGGGAGCGGGGCCAACAATAGCGCGATGAGCAGCGGCAGACGCCACGCTTCCAGCCGCGCGGCCAGCGACGAGGTGGACGCGCCGCGCCACGTGCGGAGCGTCAGCGCCGACACGTTGTCCCCTTCAACGGCTGTGGCGAGTGTGCCGTCGTCGACCGCAAGCGCGCTCGGTGCCGTCTCCGCATACGCGTACGCTCCGCGATACGGATCGAAGTAACTGTAGCGCAGCGTCGGCACTTCGACCCGCCCCGCTTGGGAGGGCGTGAGAATCCAATCGAATTCTTTGTAGCCGCGCACGAATGCGCCGCTGGTGTCCACGCTGACGCGCTCGGTGCCCTGCACGGTGGAGGCCCACGACAGTTCGAGCACCGGGCGCGGCAACAGCTTCACGTTACCGATACCGCTGACGCGCACGGTGAGCACCAGCGGATCGCCGACGCGCGCGGTGGAGGAATCGATGGTGACCGATGCGCGCAGCACTCCGACGGCGCCTGTGTAGTCCGGAGGGCGGCCGACGTCGGGGAGCGGTGTTACGACCAGCTGCGCGCTCTCGGCCCGCACGATGAAGCGTTCTTCGCGGCTGAAGTAGCTGGACGACTGCGGAAGCGTGTAACTGAGTTGCGGGGCCGGCACCATGAGGGTGCCCGGGGCCACGGCGAAGAGGGCCCGCTGAAAGACGTGCGCCTCGAAGGGGGCTCCACCGTAGCTGCGTGGCGCGACCCGACGCGGGGCACCGAGTTCGTACGCGAGGAGTCCGCGCAACTCAGGAGGCAGGAATTCCGGATTCCGACGCAGCCGTGTGCGTGCAGACTCACTGAGCAGCACCGCCACTTGATAGGTGACCTGTTGCCCGACGTACACGGTGTCGGGAAACGCGGCCGCGTGAAAGTCGATCGGCCGATTGCTGTTGGCCCGCACGCGATCGAGAATCGCGGTGGGTGACGGCTGCGCGTGCAGCGTGGTCGCGACGGCGTGCGTCGCGAGCGCACCGAAGAGCGCGAGATGACACAGCAGCGAGGCGTACGGGCGTTGGCATTGCCTCACCAGTCCTTTCCTCCCGGCGGCGTACGCCCCTGTCGCTGCTTGCGTCCCTGCACATCGCGTTCTTCACGGGCGGCGCTATTGAGGAGCGCTTCGGCCTGCTTCTGATCGAGCCCGCCCTGATTCTGCGGCTGCTCTTCCGGCTTGTCGTTCTGCGAGTCGCCCCCACCGCCGCCACCGCCACCCTGCGGCGGCGGCGGCTTTCGCAGTGCGAGTTCGTAATTCCACTTGGCGTCGGCATCACTGGGACGATCGGCGAGAAACGCCCGATACGCGGCACGTGCGGCTGCGAAATCCGCCTCGGCCTCAGGATTCTGCGGCGTACGACCCATCACGAGTGACGTGTAGCCAACGTTGAACCGGGCACGCATGCGCGTTTCCCCATCGCTGTCGCGTCGCACCAGGTCGAGCAATTCGGCAGCAGCCTTGAGTGAATCAGCGCCGATGAGTGCCGTGCCCAGGTTGTAGCGTGTACGCACGGTGGTGTCGCCGTTGGCGATCTGCGCGCGGTAGCCGGCGATGGCCGCCTGGACGTTGCCTTCAGCAAACAGGGCGGCCGGATCTGGCGCCTGCTTGCATGACATCAGCGCGACGGGGAGGGCGGTCAACAGCAGCAGGAGCGCGACGGGCGGCATCGTGGACGGCTCGTGCGACGGCGCGTCGCTCCGCGCGCGACGGCGCGTGAGGAGCCACGTGTCGTAGGCGAGCAGCGCCAAGGCGGGCAGCAACAACCAGAGGTACCGCGGCACATGATCCTCGCGCGAGTCCACCTTGCGTTTGGCCGTCCGCAGCGAGCGCAGTGCCCCACGCACGCGCGTGGCTTTATCGGACGCGTCCGCGGGAATGAAGGTGCCGCCCGCTGCTTTGGCGGCGGCATCCAGCAGGTCGGGCGAGTACCGCGTGATGACGATCTTTCCATCGTCGTCGCGCTTCTCGCGCGTGACGGAGCCGTCATGAATGGGGATCGTGCTGCCCTGTGTGGTGCCGAACCCGACGGTCACGAGGCTGACGCCCTTGACGCCCGCTTCGGTGGCGGCGGCTTTCACATCTTCCGCCGGCTCGAACGCTTCGCCGTCGGTCATCAGCACGAGCGCGCGATCGGCACTGCCATCGCTGGCGAGCAGCAGTTCGGTGCCCTGCCGTATCGCGCGCGCAATCGAGCTGCCCGCCTGCCCTACCACCGACGGATCGAGATTGTCGAGGAAGAGTTCGATGGCCCCATCGTCGCTGGTGAGCGGCGTCAGGATGTAGCTGCGACCCGCGAAGGCGATCAAGGCCACGCGATCGGCCTGCGACATGGCGCGTAACCGGCGGACTTCCTGTTTCACCCGTTCCAGCCGGGAGGGACGCTCATCGGGCGCCATCATGGAGAGCGACGCATCGATGGCGATCGCCATGTCGATGCCACGCGCACTGACCGGCCCGTGGGCGAGTCCCCAGCGCGGCCCCGAGAGAGCGAGCCCCGCGAGCATCGCGATGAGCACGAGCCGCAAGGTGCGCCCTCGTTCATCGGGATCGGCGACCATGACCAGACGACGCAGCGCCGACGACTCGGCGTAGCGCGCGAGACGCACGCGACGCTGACGCGTGCGGACCGAACGCATCCACCACACGACGACCGGAAGCACCACGGCCGCGAGCAGCAG
>CAMBRJ010000229.1 GCA_945870175.1 Gemmatimonas phototrophica | reverse complement strand
CGACCGACTGCAGACTGCAGCCGTTCGTACGCGACGACACGCCTGACGTGCCCGTTTTCGCAAAGAGGCTGTAGGCCGACGGATAGTAGTTCTTGTCGAACAACGTGCCGCCTTCACCATACACGTTCCAGCGGGCGGCACCGGCACGACCCTTTTTGGTCGTGACCAGAATGACCCCATTGGCGGCGTCGGTGCCGTACAGCGTGGCGGCCGACGGTCCCTTCACGATTTCGATGTTCTCGATCTCTTCCGGATTCAGGTCGCCCACGCGGCTGGCGTTGTTGCCACCCGTCGTGCCGCCGCTGCCGGTGGCCGTGTTGAACGCCGCATTATCGCTGGTCATACGAATGCCGTCGATGATCCAGATCGGCTCGTTGGACAAGCTGACCGAGTTCATACCACGCACGCGGATGCGCGAACCGGTGCCGGTCTGCGAACCACTCGTGACCGTGACGCCGGGGGCGCGCGAGTTGAGCAAGTCGCTCAAGTTCGACACGGGCGCCGCCTCGAGCACCTTCGACACATCGATGTTGGCGGTCGCGTTGCCGATTTCCACGCGGCGCTGTTCACCAGTGGCCGTGGTGACAACGGCGGCGAGGTTGACGGCCGCCGTGGCCATCGCAAACTCGAGGGTGACCGTTTGACCGGCCGCGATCGGTACGCGCTTCGTCTGCTCGGTGTATCCGACACGCAGCACGCGAATCGTGTACTCGGCGGCGGGAATGCCGCGCAGGGACAGCCGGCCATCGACCCCGGTGGCACCGGCGAAGGTGGTTCCGACCAGAAACACACGGGCAGCTTCGACCGGGCGCTGGTTCGCAGCGTCAGTCACACGGACGGATAGCGTTCCGGGCCCGCTTTGCGCGCGGGCTTGCGGAACGGCTACCGCGATCGTGCCTGCCAATGCCAGCAGGGCACGCCAAGGGTGTTGCATGAGCGGTTCTCCTTGTAGGTGGGATGGAACTCGAGCGCCAACGGGCGGCGGCCAGTGACCCGGCTGCCGTGGAGCAACAATCGTCTCGACGGTGTCCGACGGGTACGTAACGCGTGAAGGATATAAGGGGTTGCATAACTATGCGAGCTGAATGAGCCTGCGCGTGACGTCACCGAACAACAGGTGCAGGTGCTAGTTTTCCGAATCGCAGTAAAACGCCGGACGGGTCAGAACTTGCCGCTCTACTCGCCACCGATTCCGCCCCGCTCACACGTGCCCACGTCATACTTACTCGCTGTCCTGTTGCAGGTCGTGCAGCAGGTGCCCCCGCCCCCGCCGTTGGCGGGCGCTCCGGCTTCCGGGGCGCCGGCCGCCGGGGCCTCCACCACCACGAACAGCGCCGCCGGTGGTTCGCGTCACGCAGGGGCCGTGTACCACGGGCGCCGCGGGCAGTTGACCGTGACCACCCCGCGTCGCGACGCGGTGACGGTGGTCGACGGCCGGTTCGATGAACCGGCGTGGGCCGACGCCGCGGTGCTGACCGGATTCTCCCAGTTCTTCCCGACTGATGGCCTCGCGGCGCAGGACAGCACCGAGGTGCTGGTGTGGTACTCCGCGACGGAACTGCACGTGGGCATCCGCGCCTTCGCCGCCCCGGGCAGCGTGCGGGCCACGCTCGCCGACCGCGACAAGATCTCGGCCGACGACAATGTGCAACTGTTCCTGGGCACGTACAGCGACAGCCGGCAGGCGCTGGTCTTCGCGGTGAATCCCTTCGGCATTCAGAGCGATGGCGTGCTCACCGAAACCGGCTCGGTGTTGGGTGGTGGATTCACTAGTACCACGGCCAAGGCGCGTGAGAGTTCCGATCTCGCCCCCGATTACGTGTGGAAGTCGAAAGGGCAACTCACCGATTTTGGCTATCAGGTGGAGCTCTCGATCCCGTTCAAGAGTTTACGGTACCGCGCCGGCGACGAGCAGCGATGGCAGCTGAATATCGCGCGCACGGTGCAGATCACTGGGCACGAAGAGACGTGGACGCCGGCCCTTCGCGGCGCGGCGAGCTTTCTCGCGCAATCGGGTGTGCTGGCTGGACTACGCGACTTGCGGCGCGGACTCACCGTCGACGTGATTCCCACCATCACGTCGAGTGCGGTCGGCACACGCCCCACGAGCGGCGCGGCGTGGGACTATAACGGTGGTCGCCCGGAGCTGGGCGGCAGCGTACGCTGGGGCGTCACCAGCAATCTCACCATCGCCGGCACGGCGAATCCCGACTTCTCACAGGTTGAGGCGGACGCCACCCAGTTCTCCTACGATCCGCGTCAGGCGGTGTTCTTTCCCGAGCGACGTCCGTTCTTTTTGGAAAGTCAGGAGCAGTTCACAACCCCGAACCGGCTGATCTACACGCGTCGCATCGCGCAGCCGGTGGCCGCCAGCAAGCTCACGGGCAAGTACGGCGGCTTCGATATCGGCGTGCTGTCGGCGGTGGACAACCAGGACGCGTCGTTCAGCCAGACGCATTCGCCGCTGTACAACATCGTGCGCCTGCAGCGCGATCTCGGTGCGCAGAGTCGCATGGGCATTGCGTACACCGACAAGATCGACGGCCAACGCTGGAACCGCGTGGTCGGCGTGGACGGCCGCCTCGTGCGTGGCATCTACAACCTGCAGGGTCAGGTGGCGAGCAGTTTCACCAGCAGCGACACCGGCATGCGCCGCGCGCCCCTGTTCGACGTGAGCGCGTCACGGAACGGTCGCCGTTTCGTGGCCCGGTACGCCATGAATGGTATCAGCCCGGACTTCGACGCCCAGTCGGGATTCATCGCACGCCCGGGCATTGCCAACATCTCCGCGACGCATCGCTGGAATTTCTACGGCAAGCCCAAAGCGTTGGTGGAGCTGTTCAGCCCCGAGCTGTACATGCTGGGCCGCTATCAGTACGACAACTTCGTGAACGGCGACGGCTCACAGGATCGTCAGCTGCACCTGCGCGCGAACACCCGACTCAAGCGTGGCTGGCAAATCGGCACGCAGCTGCTGCTCGAGGTGTTCGGATATGACCCGTCGTTGTACACGAACTACGTGCTGCTGCAACCGCGGAGCGCGGGACGCATCGACACGGTGGCGTACGCGGGCACGCCCAAGATCGGCAATCGCGACTGGGTGCTCTCGATCGGCACGCCGGAGTTCCGTCGGTTCAGCTACAGCGGCTTCGGCATCGTGGGCTACGACGAGAATTTCCAGGAGTGGAGCTCGTCGCGCATTTTCAGCTTGCAGAACACGCTGAACCTGCGCCCCACCGAGCAGCTGCGCGTCGCGGCCACCTGGAACTACGATACGTTCGACCGACGCAGTGACGGCACGCGCGTCCTCACGCGCAACACCCCTCGCATCCGCACCGAGTATCAGGTCACGCGGCAGTTCTTCGTGCGTGTGATCGGCGAGCGCTCGGTAGTCACACAGGATTCGCTGCGTGACGATACGCGCACCGAGGCGCCGATCTACCTGCGCAGCGCGAGTGGCGCCCTCACGCGGGCGGCAGCGTTCGAGCGCACCCGCGCCCGCATCGACGTGCTGCTGTCGTATCTGCCGTCACCAGGCACCGTGGTGTATCTCGGCTACGGTGACGCGCTGGCGGCCAATCGTCCGGCCGGACCGGAGCGGTTGCAGCGCACGCGCGATCAGTTCTTCATGAAGCTGAGTTATCTGTTCCGGGTGCAGTAACCCGCGGCGATCGTGCCCTGTGAACGAAGAAGCCCCGGTCGAGCGATGCTCGACCGGGGCTTTGTTCATTCGGAACCGCGCAGACTAGTTGCGACGTCCCTGCAGACGCGAGAGCAGGCGCAGGAGTTCGAGATAGAGCCAGATCAACGTGACCATGAGTCCGAACGCCGCAAACCACTCGAGCTGCTTGGGCGCTCCCGACTGCACGCCCTGTTCAATGCGATCGAAGTCGAGCACCAGATTGAGCGCCGCGACACCGGCGATGGCGAGGTTGATGCCAATCGCGAGCGGGCCGGACGAGGTGAAGTATCCGATGGAGACGCCGAACAGTGACAGCAGCATCGAGCCGAGATAGAACAGGCCGATCCCGATCATGGCGGCGAACATCATGCGCTTGAACCCTTCCGTGGCGCGCAGGATGTTGAAGCGATACAGCAGGAACACCGAGGCGGCCACGCCGAACGTGAGCAACACGGCCTGCTGCGGCAGTCCCGCGAAGCGCAGGTTGTAGAGCGCCGAGACCGCGCCCAGGAAGATGCCCTGTAGCGAGGCGTAGATCGGCGCGCTCCATGGCGCCGTCTGCGGCCGGAAGCTGGTGATCATGCCGACGATGAGACCGCCGATGCCGCCCAACAGCATGGCGGGCATGAGCATGTCGAGGTTACCGGTGGCAAACTGCTGCCAGGTGACCGCGGCCGAGAAGAGCACGACCGCGAGCAGGATCGCAGCCTTGCCCGCCACGCCGGCGGTGGTCATGGAACCCGAGCGCGAGCCAGCGGCGGTGGCACGTGCCGCGTCGGCCAAGCGGGACAGGACGGGATTCGTAGTGCGCATAGTCGATCGTCGTCGGAAGAGGTGAATCAGCGTACGGAGGCAAGATACCCCAGAGTGCTCAGTCTGGCCGCTCTTGACCCATCAACTTTTTCTGATATGATTCACGGTATGACGACGATGCCGCTCAATCTGTCCCGCTCCACGAGCATCTTCCACGCCCTCTCCGACGAGACTCGGCTTGCGGTCGTCCAGATGTTGGGCGATGGCGAGCGGTGCGTCTGCGATTTGCAGGCGGCATTGGATGTGGCGCAGTCCCGCCTCTCCTTTCACCTCAAGGTGCTCAAAGAGGCGGGCCTCGTGACCGACCGGAAGGACGGGCGTTGGTCGTACTACACGCTGGTCCCTGACGCCCTCACCGAAGCCCACGACATCGTGCACACGTTGGCCTCGCCGCGCGCGGCGGGACACCACACGCTGACCGTTCTCGGTCGCTGCTGCGGGTAGCCGCACCGCCAGTCTCTTTTTTTTCGCGGATATGCATCAAGATATTTTGGTGCACGTTTCCCATGGCTGCATCCTTTCTCTCGAGGCTGACCATATGACCGCTCCTATCGGCATCACCCCCCGAACGTCCTCCGCGCCGGCCGACATCACGGAGATCGTCCGCGAGAAATACGGTGCGGCCGCGCGCCGGGTGCTCGACATCAACGAGTCGGCCTCCGGCTGCGGCCCGACCAGCTCCTGCTGCGGCGGCACCGAGTTCAACGGATCGGTGGATCCGATTACGTCAAATCTGTACGTGAACGGCGAGACCGATGAGTTGCCCGACGCCGCTGTATTGGCGTCGCTGGGCTGCGGCAATCCGACGGCGCTGGCGCAGCTCGAGACCGGACAGGTCGTGCTCGATCTGGGATCGGGCGGTGGCATTGACGTGATTCTGTCAGCGCGACGGGTTGGGCCCACCGGCAAGGCGTACGGCCTCGATATGACCGACGACATGCTCGCCCTGGCGCGACGAAACGCCGCCGAGGCCGGAATTCCCAACATCGAGTTCCTGAAGGGTCAAATCGAGGCGATTCCACTG
>CAMBRJ010000228.1 GCA_945870175.1 Gemmatimonas phototrophica | reverse complement strand
ACGTCGCGCGCGAGCGTATTGCGCAGCTGCGGCCCGACGTGATCACGCTGGACATCGAAATGCCGCGCATGGACGGCCTGTCGTTCCTGTCCAAACTGATGCGGCACTTCCCGCTGCCCGTGGTGGTGGTGAGTTCGCTCACGCCCGCCAACAGCGAGACCGCGCTGCGCGCCCTCGCGCTCGGCGCCGTGGACGTCATCGCCAAGCCGGGTTCCTCGCTCGCCGCCGGCGATGTCGCGGAGGAGCTGGTGCGCGCCGTCCGCGCCGCGTCGCACGCGCGGGTGGTGAAGCGCATGGACACGCCGGAGGCCCCGCCCGTGCCCGGCCGCTCGGCGATCGCGTCACTCAACGCCACCAACAAAATCATCGCGCTCGGTGCCTCGACCGGTGGCACGCAAGCTCTCGAACAGGTGCTCCGTCGTTTCCCGGTTGATGCACCGGGCACGGTGATCGTGCAGCACATGCCCGAGCACTTTACCCGGTCCTTCGCCAAGCGCCTCGATCAGGTGTGCGCGATGCGCGTGCAGGAAGCGACAGACGGGGACTTCGTCGTGCCGGGGCTCGCACTCGTGGCGCCGGGTGGCAAGCACCTCGTGCTGCAGGCCAGCGGCGCACGGTGGGCGGTGCGCGTAAAGGACGGGCCCAAGGTGCATCACCAGCGGCCCGCCGTCGACGTGCTTTTCCAGAGCGTTGCCCGCAGCGCCGGACGCAATGCCGTGGGCGCCTTGCTGACCGGTATGGGCGCCGATGGCGCCAAAGGGCTGCTGGCCATGCGTGAAGCCGGGGCCTATACCGTCGCGCAGAACGAGGAGACGTGTGTGGTATACGGCATGCCGCGTGAAGCGGTCAAGCTCGATGCGGCAGTGGACGTGCTGCCGCTTGATCGTATCGCCGACGCGCTCCTGCACGCCGTCGCCGCTAACCGCGCGTAACGCGATCGGCGCGCTACGCGTGAGCGCTAGGCCGGCAGGGTGAGCCGCACGCGGGTGCGCTCTCCGGCGGTCCCGTCGACGCGGTCGAACTGGATCGACCCGCCGAGCGTGTGCACGAAGGCGGCGACGATGGCGAGTCCGATCCCGGCCCCGCGAACGCCCGGCCTGGACGTCACGAACGGCTCCGTCACGGTCGCCAGCAGATCGGCGGGAATGCCCTCCCCTTCGTCCTCGACATCGACGGTGACCGTGCCGTTTTTCGTGGCGCTCCGGACCACAATGGCGCTGCCTGCCGGCGCGGCTTCGTGGGCGTTCCGCAGCAGTTCGATGACCACGTCCCGCCACCAGCTCGCATCGGCCTGAATCCGTCCGCCGCCCAGCGTCTTGCGCACGGCCCGGTCACCCAGCTCGGTGGCCAGCATAGCCAGCGCGTCGTCGATGCCGTCGTCCACCAGGATGGGGAGCCGTCGCATGTTGCGGGCCCGTGAAAACTGCGTCACCCGCCTGATGTACTGGATGGTGGCATCCGCCGCTCGATGGATCTCGGCGATGTCGGCATGCATGGGGTTGCTGTCCGGAAGGTCGGACAGCAGCAGCTCACTGAACGTCCGGACGACGGCCGAGAAGTTGTTCATGTCGTGCGAAACCCGCGTGGCAAAGCGCACCAGCGCCTCGGGCGCGGCATTTGTGTCGGTGGCCATATACGTCGTAGAATATGTGGCACGGTGGTAATCACAACTGTCACTTTTCTCCGTCCATTCCGGGAGTTAGAACCATGTCGTTTCGATCCAGCTGTGTCGTGACCTGTGCTGCGGCCTTGTCGCTCGTCGGTGCCGCGCTTGGCGCGCAGACGCCGCCGCCCGTCGCCGAGCAAATCACGGCCGCGGTCCAGGCACTGCCGAAGGAACTGCGCGACGGCGCTGGCGTGATGGGCTACAAAACGGCTGGCAAGCTCGACTGGCTTCGCCCCACGAAGAACGGCATGATGTGTTTGGCGGACGATCCCGCCGAGGAGCAGTTCCACGTGTCCTGCTACCACGACTCGATGGACCCGTTCATGGCCCGCGGTCGCGCCCTGCGCGTGTCTGGCGTGAAGGGCGGTCAGGTCGACACGGTGCGCTTTGCCGAAGTGAAAGCGGGGAAGATCAAGATGCCGACGGCGCCGGCGTCGCTGTATCAGATCTTCGGCAAGAAGGACGCGTTCGATGCGGCGTCGGGCACGGTGAAGCAGGGCAACCCGCTGTTCGTCGTGTACATCCCGTTCGCCACCACGGCGACCACCGGTATCTCGACGACGCCATCGGATACGAAGCCGTGGCTGATGTTCCCCGGCACACCGAAGGCGCACGTGATGTTCTCGTTGACGATGTGATCCGACGGTGACCATCGTCCGACTGACGCGCCGTCGCCTTACCCAGGCGGTGGCGGCGCTCAGTGCCCAAGACCCGAAGATGGCGGTGGCCATCGAACGCGTGGGCCCGTGCACGATGCTGCCGCGCGCCGACGGTACGCATTTCGATCATCTGGCGCGGGCGATCGTGTATCAACAACTGTCGGGTGGGGCGGCGTCCACGATCTATGGGCGCTTCAAGGATCGCCATGGTACCAGCGGTGATGCCCCGACCCCGGCGCAGATTCTGGCCTCGGATGAGGACACGCTGCGCGCCTGTGGGCTGTCCGCGGCGAAAACGCGCGCGATCGTCGACCTCGCGCGCCATGTCGAGGATGCCCGCCTGCCGCTCGACGTGATCGACACTATGGACGACGAGGCGGTGATCGACGCCTTGGTGGCAGTGCGCGGCGTGGGCCGCTGGACGGCCCAGATGTTCCTGATGTTTCGGCTCGGACGTCCGGACGTCCTTCCGGTGCTCGACCTCGGTGTGCGTAAAGGCGCGCAGCGGATCTATCGCATGCGAGCGCTGCCTGAGGCGGACCGGCTCGCAAAGGTGGCGAGGAACTGGCGTCCGTGGGCAAGCGTTGCCAGTTGGTACTGCTGGCGGGTCCTCGATCTCGAAGACGCCGGCGGCTGGTAGCGCAGGGGCTGGTGCATGCGGGTCGCCGCAGTGGAGAGTGTCGTGTCGATGCAGGAATTCCGGAAGCAGGTGCAAGCCCCCGTGCCCGTCGAGGCGCTGTTCGCGTGGCATGAGCGGGCGGGCGCGTTCGAGCGGCTGTCGCCGCCGTGGGATCGCCCCACGGTGCTCGAGCACACGGGAGGCATTCGTGACGGGGCCAAGGTGGTGCTGCAGGTGCACGCCGGCCCGGTGCCCACCACCTGGACCCTCGAACATCGCGATTATCTCGCGAACCGGCAGTTCCGCGACGTGATGCGCGATGGGCCGTTCGCGGCCTGGGAGCATACGCACGGCTTCGCGCCGATCGATGCCCAGTCGAGCATGCTCGACGATCATATCCGCTACGCACTCCCGCTCGGCGGCGTGGGCAGCGCGGTCGCCGGCGCGTACACGCAGCGCACGTTGGCTCGCGTGTTCGCGTACCGGCATGCCGTCATGCTTGGCGACTTGGCGCGACATGCCGAGTTCGCCGACCGACCGCGTCTGCGCATCGCGATCACCGGCGCGAGCGGTTTCATCGGCACGCAGCTCGCCGCCTTTTTGTCGACGGGTGGCCACGAGGTGATCCGCATCGGCCGCCGCGCGCCGAGACCGGGTCATCACGATGTGCAGTGGAATCCCGAGCGCGGTCAGCTCGATCCGCGTGCCCTCGAAGGCGTGGATGCTGTGATTCATCTGGCTGGGGCATCGATCGCGACGCGCTGGTCGAGCGCGCACCGCGTCGCACTCAAGAGCAGTCGCGTGGAAGGCACGTCGCTGCTCGCGCACACGCTGGCGCAGCTGTCGCGCAAGCCGCGCGTGCTGCTGAGTGGCTCGGCCATCGGGATCTACGGCAGCCGCGGTGACGAACTCCTCGACGAACGCAGTGCGTTGGGCGACGACTATCTCGCCGACGTCGGTCGCGCCTGGGAGGCGAGCACGGCACCGGCGGAGCAGGCGGGGATTCGCGTGGTGCACCTGCGCACCGGCATCGTGCAGGGTGCAGCCGGTGGCGCCCTTGGCACGCAGGCCCCGCTGTTCCGCTATGGTGCGGGCGGCACACTCGGGCCGGGTTCGCAGTGGATCAGCCCGATCGCGCTCGACGACGAAATCGGCGCAATCCACTTCTGTCTGATGCGCGACGACATTCGCGGACCGGTCAACCTCGTGGCGCCGACGGCGGTGACGAACGCCGAGTATACGAAGGTGCTCGGGGCGGTGCTGGGTCGCCCCACGATCGCGCATGCGCCGGCGTTCGCGCTGCGGCTGTTGTTGGGTGAGGAGATGGCCAATCTCACCGTGCTCGCGAGTCAGCGTGTGGAGCCGCGCGTTCTCCGCGAGGCCGGGTTTGTGTGGCGCTTGCCGGAGTTGGAGCCGATGTTGCGGTTTGAACTGGGCGAGTAGGCGGCAATGGCAACGGCAAAAGCAAAAGCAAAAGCAAAAGCCAGAACACGGATGACACGGATGTCACTGAACCAACACGGATAAGCCTAGAAGCGTTTTTTGCTTATCTGTGTTGGTTCAGTGACATCGGTGTCATCCGTGTTCTGGCTGTTCCCGTTGCCGTTGCCGTTGACGATTCCGACGCGTGCGCGTGCCTATCTCTTTGCAATACAAAGAGATACGGACATCTCAGCGCCGTCCGTCACCCCGTCTCACCGATTTCTGACACTTTTCGCTGTCTCTGCCGTACTATTCTTTACCTATATGAACGCCATCATGCTTGAGAGCGCCCTCTTCATCGCCCTGCTGGCGGTAGTCGGCGCTCTTTTCGTTACGGCGCTGGGACTCACTCCATTTGGCCGCCGGATTCGGCAGACGGCCAACCGCAAGCGCCTTGATCGCCAAGCCGATCTCACGTGCCCGATTCACGGGTTGCAGCGCGAAGACGATCTCGTGCGACTCCCCACGGGTGAACCGCTGTGTTCTCATTGCTACAAGGAGGCCGTCCATGGCCACATCGATTGATTCGACGCTCGACGAACTGCGCAGCGCCATGCGCAACCCGCTCACCGGCATGCCCGGCGGCGGCGGTGGTAGCGGGATGTTCCCGAAGCTCGCCGCCGGGTTCGTGGTGCTGATGGTGCTGCTCTTTCTGGTGCGACCCTCGGTGACCTACATCGAACCGGGCCACGTGGGCATCGTGATTCATCGTGGTGGTGGCGGTGTGGATCCCACGCCGTTGGGCCCCGGCTTCCACCTGCGGAATCCGCTGATGACGCAGATTCAAGCGTATCCCACATTCATGCAGACGCTGGTGCTCACGAAGGCAAGCACCGAAGGCTCGGAGCAGAACGACGAGATCAATGTGAACTCGGTGGAAGGTCAGCCGTTGTCGCTCGACGTGTCGATGAGCTTCGAACTGCGCCCCGACAAGGTGCCGGCGCTGTATCAAACCTTCCGTACCGACGTGCAGACCATCTCGCACGGCTACATCCGACAGGCGATCCGTCAGTCGCTGCAGGAAGTGGTCGGTAACGAGGAGATCGCGGCCATTCTCGGTCCGAAGAAGGCGGAAGTCGTGACGCGCACGCAGGCCA
>CAMBRJ010000227.1 GCA_945870175.1 Gemmatimonas phototrophica | reverse complement strand
AGAAGCCGCTCGCGTACAGTCTGCCAATCAGGGGAAACTGGTGAGCGCCGTCGCCTAGAAGGAAGCGACTGGAAATCTGCCTGGTTTCCTGCCGCGGCTCCAACCTGACGCTGGCCGCCGGGGCACAACGTGGGCGTGGACGCCGACGTGGAGATCGTGATGTTCGGCCCGGAGCACGAGCACAGCAACGTGATCGATCACCTGATCGCCAAAGTGTCAGGCTGACGACGATCGGACCGGCGCTCCCGGCGCTGGCCAGCCTCCTCGGGTGCCGACCGGTTGCCAATCGGCGACGTGTGCTCCTCGACGCGCGGGCACCTACGCCGCATACTTGTCATGCTCCGTTTGCACTTCCCCTCCCGTATCCCGAGCCCTTTGTGAGAGCGTTTCCTTTCCTCCTCGGCCTGGCGGTGTTCGCTGCCGGCTCGCTCGAGGCCCAGCAGTCCTCGCGCACGGAGCCGGTGACCGGCCTGCGCGACAACAGCACGGGCTACCATGCCCTGGTGGGCGCGCGCGTCGTCACCGCCCCCGGCCAGGTCCTGAACAACGCCACGATTGTCGTCCGCAACGGGCTCATCACGGCCGTCGGCGCCGGCATGGCGGCGCCCGCTGGCGCCCGAGTGTGGGACCTCAAGGGCCTCACGGTCTATCCCGGCTTCGTCGACGCCTCCGCCGACCTTGGCGGTGACGCGCCCCCTCAGGGCGGCGATGTGGGCCCCACGCACTGGAATCCCCAAGTACGCGCCTGGTTCAGCACGACGTCCAATCTCAAGGACGACTCCACGCGGCGCACCGCCCTGCGCTCCCTCGGCTTCGGCACCGCCCTGGCCGTGCCGCGTCAGGGCATCTTCCGCGGCACCGCCTCGGTGGTCAGCCTCGGCGACGCCGGCGTGCGCGAACGCGTGCTGCGCCCTGATCTCGCGCAGTCCGTCGGCTTCCAGCGCTCCTTCGCGCTGGGCGGCATGTATCCTAACTCCGCCATGGGCACCGTCGCGCTGATGAAGCAGACGTTGATGGACGCCGAGTGGTACATCCGCGCGTGGGGGGCCTACGAAACGAGTGGCCGCTCGCTGCTGCCGCCGGAAACGAGCGAAGCGCTCTCGGCGCTCGCCAAGGCCGTGAAGGGCACGCAGCCCGTGCTGTTCGAGACCACGAGCGAAGAGGAATACCTCCGCGCCTACAAGCTCGCGCAGGAGTACAAGCTCACGCCGTGGTTTCGCGGCAACGGTCAGGAGTACCGCCTCATCGATGTGCTGAAGGGACGCACCCAGCCGTTGATGCTGCCGCTGAACTTCCCCGACGCGCCGAACGTGTCGAGCCCGGAAGCGGCCGCCAACGTGTCGCTGGCCGATCTCCGGCACTGGTACCTCGCGCCCACCAACCCGGCGCAGCTGGCCGCCGCCGGCGTGCCGTTCGCCATCACCGCCGACGGCCTCTCCTCGCTCACGCAGTTCCTTCCGAATCTCCGCACTGCCGTGGCACGTGGCCTCGCGCCCGACAAGGCGCTGGCGGCGCTCACGACCGTGCCCGCCACGTTCCTTGGCATCGAGAAAACGCATGGCACGATCGCCGTGGGCAAGGCGGCCAATTTCGTGATCAGCGAGGGCGATCTCTTCACCGAAGAGTCGGCCGTGCGCGACGTGTGGGTGCAGGGACGGCAGTACGGTGTCACGCGGCCGCCGCAGGTGGACCCGCGCGGCACGTGGGCGATCACGTCCGACGATGCCGGCACGTTTAAAAACGTCACGCTGCGTCTCGAAGGGCCGCTCAATCGCATCCGTGGCACGGTGGAAATGCCCGGTCGTCGCCCGGTGCCGCTCACGGCGGTGCGGATCATCGCCGAGACCGGTCGTCTGGAAGCGACGTTCGCCGGCGAGCCGCTTGGGCAGGAAGGCTCGCTCCTGCTGGCCGGCTCGGTGAGTGACACGACGTTCTTCGGCTGGCTGTCGCTCCCGAATGGGACCGACGCCCGCTACCGCGGCGCGCGCACCGAAGCCTTCGAAGGTCCCGCCCGTGGTACGGTGGCGGTGAAGGTGCCGAAGATCGACCTGCCGTTCGTGCGGCCGGCCATGGAGTTCGGCCGCGCGGCGGCGCCGGCACAGCCCACCGTGCTGCTCGTGCGCAACGCCACCGTGTGGACGCAGGGTTCGCAGGGTCGCCTGGAAAACGCCGACCTGCTGGTGCAGGCGGGTAAGGTCGTGCGCGTGGGGCAGAAGCTCGCCGCGCCCGCCGGCGCCGTGATCATCGACGCCACCGGCAAGCACGTCACCCCGGGACTGATCGATCCGCACACGCACTCAGGTGTGAGCGATTTGAACGAATCGGGCTTCGCGATCGTCCCCGAGGTGCAGATGGGCGATGTGCTCACGCACAACAACATCTGGTTCTATCGTCAGCTCGCCGGTGGACTCACCACCACGATGATCAAGCACGGGTCGGCCAATCCGATCGGCGGCGAGAACGTGTTCGTAAAAATCCGGTGGGGCTCGCTCCCCGACGAGTACAAGATCGTGGGCGCGCCGCGCACCGTGAAGTTCGCGCTCGGCGAAAACCCGAAGCGCAGTCCGACGCGCTATCCCAACACGCGCATGGGCGTGCAGGAAATCATTCGCGATCACTTCCTGGCCGCGCGTGACTACGAGAAGGAGTGGAAGGCCTGGGAGAAGACGAAGACGGGCATCCCGCCGCGCAAGGATCTGCGCATGGAAGCACTGCTCGACATCCTCAACCAGAAGCTGCTGGTGTCGTCGCACGGCTATCGCGCCGACGAGTTTCTGGCGCTGGTGCGTCTGGCGGAAGAATTCGGCTTCCGCATCCAGACGCTGCAGCACGGCGTGGAAGCGTACAAGATCGCCAGTGAGCTCAAGAAGTCGGGCGTGGCGGCGGTGGTGTGGAGCGACTGGGGCGCGTTCAAGCTCGAGGCGTACGATGCCACGTCGTACAACGCGCGTCTGCTCATGGAAGCGGGCGTGGTCACGTCGCTGCACTCCGACGACGCGGAAATCTCGACGCGCATGAACTGGGAAGCGGGCAAGCTGCTCCGCTCAGGCGTGAGCGAAATCGACGCCCTCTCGACGGTCACGATCAACGCGGCCAAGGCCATCGCGGTCGACAAGACCTTGGGCTCGCTCGAAACCGGCAAGGATGCCGACTTCGTGATCTGGAACGGCAACCCGCTGTCCCAGTTCACCAAGGCCGAGCAGACGTGGGTGGACGGCAAGAAGTATTTCACGCTCGACGATGACAAGGTGCTCCGCGAGGATGTCGCCAAGCAGCGCGCGCAGCTCATTCAGGCCGTCATCGCGGCCGGTGTCACCGAGACGCCCGCCGCTGGTCCGGCGCGTGGTCGCGGCGGTGAAGGAGCGCGCAAGTGATCCGTCCATTCCTTTCGACCAATCACACCATGCGAACGATGAACACCACGGCGCGCCGGGCGAGCACGCGCCTCGCGACGCTGGCCCTGGCGACCGCGGTGACCGGACTGCTCGCTCCCCGCGCCGCGATGGCGCAGGAGCGCATGACGGTCGCACCGCAGGAGCAGCCGGTCGTGCTGCGCGGCGCCACAATTCACACGGTGACCAAGGGCACGATCACCAACGGCACGATCGTGCTCGATCGTGGCAAGATCACGGCGATCGGCGGACCCGAGGTGGCGGCGCCGCGCGGCGCCAAGATCGTGGATGTCGCGGGCAAGCACATCTATCCCGGTCTCATCGACGCCTACAGCACGGTCGGTCTCACCGAGATCGGTTCGGTCGACGTGTCGAATGACATCCGTGAACAGGGCGACTTCAATCCCAATGTGCGCGCCGAAGTGGCGGTGAACGCGGAGAGCCGACACATCGGTACGACGCGTTCGGCGGGCGTGTTGGTGGCCTTCAGCACGCCGGAAGGCGGCGTGATTTCCGGGCTGTCGTCGGCGATGTCGCTGGAAGGTTGGACGTGGGAAGAGATGTCGATGAAGGGCGCGGCCGCGCTCAACGTGAAGTGGCCCGACCCTAATGCGCGACCGGGCGGCCGGTTCGGCGGTGGTGGTCCCGGCGGTCGCGGTGGTCCGGCCGGTCCGCCACCGAAGACCTATGCCGAACAGGTGGAGCAGATCAAGGAGTGGTTCTCCGAGGCCCGTGCGTATCGCGACGCTGTGAAGTCCAATCAGACCGTACGCACGGATTCACGCTACGCTGCCATGATTCCGGCGCTCGATGGCGCGATTCCGGTGGTGGTGGCGGCTGAAGGCGCGGCGCAGATTAACGACGCGATCACGTGGGCCAAGGCCGAGGGCGTGAAGCTGGTGATTCGCGGCGGGCGTGATGCGCTGTTCGTTGCCGATCGCCTCAAGGCGGAAAAGATCACGGTGATTCTCACGTCCACGATGTCGGCGCCCGACCGGCAGTACGAGAGCTACGACAACGCCTACGCCACGCCGGGCAAACTGCACGCGGCCGGTGTGAAGTTCGCGATTGCCGGTGGCAGCGGTGGCCTTTATAGCTATCGGTTGCCGTGGGAAGCCGGTGTTGCCGTGGCGTTCGGCTTGCCCGAGGAAGAAGCGCTCAAGGCGGTGACGATCAACGCCGCCGAGTCGATGGGCATTTCCGACAAGGTGGGCTCGCTGGAAGTGGGGAAGGAAGCCACGCTGCTGATCACGTCGGGGACGCCGCTGGACATGACGAGCAACATCATCCAGTCGTACATCCAGGGTCGTGAGATCAACATGATGGACATCCACAAGCTCTTCTTCCAGAAGTACATGGAGAAGATCAAGCAGCAGGCGCCGAAGAAGATCACGCCGTAACGCGTCGTTCAGAGGTCGTCACACGCGCGCCGCGTCTCCGTGAGGGGGCGCGGCGCGCGGTCGTTAATCGATCGGCACGTGCTTCTCGTGCCCCAATACCGTCTCCGCCCGCCGTGACCGCACCAGCGGGAAGAACAGCTGGTGGTACCACTTTTCCTGCCCGTGACGCCGGTCGTCGTTGAGTCCATAGGCCGGCGGATACTGCCGCGTGATGCGTGATGTACCGAAGAGCATGTCCCAGAGGAAGAGCAGGTTGCCGTAGTTGCCCTCGTACAACCCGATGCCGTCGTCTTGTGTGAGCGCGTGATGGGCGTAGTGCGTGGCGGGCGTGGAGATCGTGCGCTCCAGCACCCACGCCAGCGGATGCAGCACGCGGTACCGGTACAGCCACTGATCCCATCGCACCGCCGAGTGCGCTCCGATGATTACCAGGAGCTTCACGACGCTGTACCACACGAACGTCCAGCCGAATCCCATGTAGAGCAGCGCCCCGCCGAACCAGAGCCCGGGCATCATCGCGTAGTAGAACAGATTGTTCCGGTACACCACACGCACACTCATGTACGAGGCGCTGTGGTGCGCGCGATGCAGCGGCCACATCACCGACGTGTGGGAGAGTCGGTGCCACCAGTATTGCGTGAAATCGTCGGCCACCAGCAGCACGCCGATCATGGCCCACACGGGCCAGTCGGCCCATGCGTCGCGCAGGTCTGGCACCAGCCACGCGCACAGGGCCCGCGACA
>CAMBRJ010000226.1 GCA_945870175.1 Gemmatimonas phototrophica | reverse complement strand
GCTGTGGCGGCGCACATGGGAGCGCCGCGCGGCGCTGGTGCGCCCGCCACAGAGGGCCGCTCACGGGACGCCCGGCCCGGCAGCCGCTCGCATCGGCGTGGGGCCGGGGCGGAGCTCCGTGCGCCTCGCACCGAACGGTGTGACCACCGAAAAGCTCGCGACGGGATTCCATCCTCCGGTGTGACGTCGTCGCGTGGCGGCTGGGGAGTGGCACGCGCGCACCACGGGCGAGTGGGGGCTCATCGCGGGCTGGGTGTAGATGTGGGGAGTCCCGTGGTATTGCTCACCATCGATGAACGGCGCTGGTGCGGCTCCGCTTCCGCGAGCCCCACGGTCCGACCGGGGCGGTCGAGCGCACCGCGCCCGCCGAAAGCACGAAGGCCCCGAGCACACAGCCCGGGGCCCGACGCACCACGATCCAGCCGACAAACAGAACTACTCGCCCACGACGCCCTTGTACTCGGTGGCCGAGAGCAGGCCAGCGTCACCGCCGGCTGCGACGCGCACCTTGATCATCCAGCCGTCGCCGTACGGGTCGGTGTTGATCAGGGCCGGCTCGCCGTCGAGGCGTCCGTTGATCTCGACCACTTCGCCAGCCACCGGCATGTACAGCTCCGACACGGCCTTCACCGCTTCCACGGTGCCGAACACATCGTGCGAGCCGTACGTCGCGCCGACCTTGGGCAGCTCCACGTAGACGATGTCGCCCAACTCACCCTGCGCGAAATCCGTGATCCCGATCGCGACGATCGCGGCATCGTCGGTCGCGCGGATGTATTCGTGTTCCTTGGTGTAGCGCAGATCGGCGGGGATGGTCGACACGAGAACTCCAGATGGGGAAAAGGAACGATCACAATGAAGTATCCGCGGCGGAGCCACGGAGGGGAAGCGCCTGAATCGTCTGCCAGAGTTCGGCGACGCGTACTGGAAGCTGCTCGCGCGGACCGTCGTTGTCGATGATCCAGGTCGCGCGTGACCGTTTCTGTGCGGAGGGCCACTGGGCGTCAATCATCGCCTGCGCCTCGTCACGCGACAACCCGCGGTCGCGCTGGAGGCGCGCGAGTCGCTCTGGCTCAGGCGCGTCGACCAGGATCACCCCATCGAAGGCGTGCTCGAGTCCGACTTCGAAGAGCAGGGGCGTGTCGGAAATGACCACGGCGTCGCCGCGGCGGGTGGCCGCGGCCAGTTGCTCGTCGCGCAGCCTCCCGACGGCCGGGTGCACGATGGCGTTGAGCGCGTCGCGCGCCACCGGGTCCCGAAAGACGTGGCGGCGCAGCGCCGGCCGGTCGAGCAGGCCGTCCGCCTGCAGCACCGATGGACCGAATCGGTCGACGATGGCCTCGAGGGCCGCGGTGCCCGGACGCACCGCCTCGCGCGCGAGCAGGTCCGCATCGATGATCGTCGCCCCGTGGGCCTTCAGCAACGAGGCCACGGTACTCTTGCCGCTGGCGATGTTTCCGGTGAGCGCGAGGTGGAGCATGCGGAAACTTACCACCAACGTCAAAGGGCTCCGGATTCTCCGGAGCCCTTCCGTGCCACGCGGATCACGGCGACACGTTACGCCGCCGCGCTCTCCGGCATGTCGTCTTCCGAGTCCGAAATTTCGCGCCGCTTCTCGCGGTTGACGAGCAATTCCTGAATCACCCAGCTGGCCCCGCCGCGCAGCCGAATCTGGTGGGGGGTGCAGCACAGGTACCGCTGGCAGGTGTTCCGGAAGGCGCTGCCGGATGGGAAGTCGAGGGCACTGGCCACACCGTCGGCGCTGCGGGAGCCGTCTTCCAACATGCTGGCGGCCACGATCAAGCGACCCCACGTAATCAACTGGTGCGGGGGCGGCAATTCCGCTCCCTCCAGCCGCTTCGACAGCAGACGGCGCGACACGGCGATGAGGCGCGCGAGACTGTCCGGCGTCAGGCGCTCGTGCGCCCGGGTCACCGACAGCATCACCGCGTCACGCACGACACTGCGCAATCCGGCAAGATGGGGCTTGAGCAGGCTCGAGACACTGCGCGCTTCCGCCTGATCCAGCAACGCCGCGAGCATCTGCGGCGTATCCGTTTCCTCAGCGACCACGAGCACATCGATGCCGCAACGACCGGCGTCGAACATGTCTTTGGCGCGCTCACGCGTCATGTCCACGTAGGCCACCAAGGCCGCTCGCGGCACACGCACGCGCAACTGGCGCACCCGCTCGAAATCCGCGCGGCCGTCGACGTATAAATCGAAGACCACCACGTTGATGGGCCCACGCTCGCACGCGCGGGTCAGAGACGTCCAGTCCTCGCACGACACGAACCGATAACGGTCCCGCGCGGCGGTACGCAGCCGGGCGAGCCGGGGCTCGTGTGCGAGGAGCGTCGCGATTACACCCATGCGACGATCCGTTTGGGGAAGGGGGGCCTTGACAATGACATCAGCCAAAAGACGCGGCCAGCCGGCCAATCGTCACTATCCGCAACCGGATTGCCCGGTAGGCCACTCGCGGTAGCCCCCACGACCTGACACATTTCCCTCGACCGCCATCGGCGACGACGCCGTTGCTGGACTTCATCGACCGCGTCCGCTTCGTGCCCTCCGACCCATCCGCCACCCCTGCGCTGCTCCTCACGGCTGCCATGGCCGTGGGTGACATCCTGTTCGTGACCGACGAGCAAGGGCGTATTCTCGTGGCGAGTGCGGCGGCCGGCGCCCTGATCGGCTTTCCGCCCGACGCGCTCGAGGGGCAACTGCTGCCGCAGTGTGCGAAGCACGTCGGCGACGGCACGTTCGCGGCCTGGCTCGAGGCCGAGACCCCAGACGCGGTGACGCGTCCGTTGGAGTTCTCGGTCGGGGAAGGCGCGACTGAACGGGTTTTCGATGTGCACCGGCGATCAGGCACCGCCACCGACGGGCGGCCCTTTCGTACGGTGCAACTGCGCGACGTGACCACGCGGGCACTGGCCGCGCGCGAGGCCGGCCACCGCGAAGCGCGCCTCCGGATGCTCACCGAGCACATGCACGAAATGGCGTTCCTACTCCGTATCGACGGCCACGGGGTGTGCCGCTGCGAGTGGGTGAATGCGACATATCTGGCGGCCACCGGGATCGAGGCGGAACAGCTCCTCGAGCGCACGCCGGACGAAGTCTTCCCGCCGGCGGAGGCCGCCCTGATGCGGTCGCGATGCGACGAAGCGCTGCGGTCGGGCAAACCGATCGCCTACCGCGAAGTGGTGACGCTGGAAGGACGCCGCCTCGTGCTCGAAACGCGCCTCGAAGCCATTCGCGACGCCGACGGTCTCGCGACGCACCTGTTGGGGCTTGCGCGCAACGTCACCGATGAAGCGGCGGCGTCGCACGCCCTCCGCGAATCGGAGAGCCGGTTGCGCGGCGTCATCGACGCCGGCCTCGACGCCTTCGTAATCGCCCAGGCACACCGCGCCGCCGACGGCACCATCGAGCGCTTCGAAATTCTCGACGTGAACGCCCGCGCGGCCGACATGGTGCAGCGCTCCCGTGACGAGCTGCTCGGGCGTTCGTTGATGGACGCGTTTCCGAACAGCGTGGATTGGAACCTCTGGGAGCAGTGTTGCGCGGTGCTCATCACCGGCGAACCGTTGGAAACCACGCAACATGCACCCACGGCGCAGCAGCCGCTGCGCTGGCTGCAACGTCAGCTCGTTCCCGTGCGCGATGACGCCGTCGCCATCGCTTCGCGTGATATCACGCCGCGACAGCTCGAACGCCTCGCGCTCGAGGAGAGCGAGGCCCGACACCGCGCGCTCTTCGAGAACAACGGTGCGGTGCAGCTCCTCGCCGACATCGAGACGGCACAGATCGTCGATGTGAACCCGGCCGCCGTCACGTTCTACGGCTGGCCGCGCGACACGATGCGCGCGATGTATGTGACCGACCTCGAAGCCGTCGCGATCGATCACTGGCGTGACACCACGTCCGCCATCGCCACCGGCACGGGGCTGCGCGAGCAGCGCGAGCACCGGGTTGCCAATGGCGAGCTCCGTCAGGTGGACGCGTTCATGGGCGTCGTCGCGATCGCGGGGCGCCGCGTGCTGCACGTCATCATTCAGGACACCACCGGCCGCGCGCGCGCCGAACGGCAGCTGCGCGAGTCGGACGCGCGCTTTCGCGCCGTCATTGCGGGCATGCAGGAAGGCGTCGTGCTGCACGATGACACCGGGGCCATTAGCGCCTACAACCCGAGTGCCGAACGCATTCTCGGCTTGTCGGGGGCGCAATTGCTGGGACTCAAACCAGTCGATCGTGACTGGAGCGCCGTGCATGAAGACGGCACGCCGTGGCCGGCCGAGACGCACCCCGCCCTGATCGCCCTGCAGACGGGCCGTAGCCAGGCGCGGGCGCTGATGGGCGTGCGGCGGGGCAATGGGACGTTCGGGTGGCTGAATGTCACCGCGGATCCGCTCGTCCGCGCGGGCGACCAGCGTCCGTATGCCTCCGTCGCCGTCTTCACCGACGTGACCGACGCCCGAAGCTCTGAAGAACGCCTGCGGCAGGCGCAGAAACTGGAAGCGGTTGGTCAGCTGGCCGGCGGCATCGCCCACGACTTCAACAACTTGCTCACCGTCATTCGCGGCTCGGCGGGCTTCCTGCGCGAAAGTATCAGTCCGACGTCGCCCTACGTCGAGGATCTCGATGCGATCGAGCGCGCCACCGAGCGCGCCGAGGAACTCACGCGCCGCCTCCTCGCGGTGGGACGCCGACAGATGCTGCGCGCGGAATCGGTCGAGCTCAATCAGCTGCTGCGCGATCAACTGCCCGCCATGCGCGATGAGGTCCCACTCTCGATCGTCGTGCGTCTCGACCTCGGTGATGGGCCGGTCACGGCCGTCGTCGACCGCACGCGCCTGCTCGATGCGCTGCGCGCACTGGTGGATAATGCCCGCGCCGCGATGATCGCCAAGGCGGAGAGTGGCATGCTGTCGATTGCGACAGCGACGGTGATGGCGCGGCATCCCCAAGCGCCGGTGGGCGATGCGCCGCGCCCGTTCGCGGTGTTGTCGGTCTCCGATACGGGCACCGGCATGCGAGACGACATCAAGGCCCGGCTCTTCGAGCCGTTTTTCTCGACGCAGGAGTTCGGCGCGAACAAGGGGATGGGGCTGGCCTCGGTGCACGGCCTCGTGCACCAGTGCCGCGGATTCATCGAGTGCGAGTCCGCGGCGAATGAGGGAACCGCGCTGCGTCTGTTCTTTCCGGCCGCCCTGTTGTCGGCCCGGCACGGCACGGCGTCGCCGTCGCCGTCGGTCACCCCGCGCGACGTGCCGGCGATGACACCGCTCGCCGCACTCGCGTCCCACCGCATCCTGCTGGTCGATGACGATCCGATGCTGCTCGATCTGGGAAAGCGGATGCTGGAGAAGCTGGGACACGCCGTCGTGGTGGCGCCGTCGGCACAGCACGCGCTGGATGTGCTGGAATCGCACGCGGCCGACGTCTCGCTGATGATCACCGATCTGACCATGCCGGGGATGAATGGCCTCGAGCTGTTGGAGATCGTGGCCGCGCGGCATCCCACCATGCCGATGGTGGCCGTCAG
>CAMBRJ010000225.1 GCA_945870175.1 Gemmatimonas phototrophica | reverse complement strand
GTCACGCACGAGCCGGGGGTGAAGACGCGCTGGTTCCGCATCGGCGACGCGCCCTGTCTCGATTCACTCGAACTCCGCCGCGATGCCCTGCGGCTGGCCGTGATGCACCGGCAGGTCGGTTGGTTTCAGGCCACCGTCATCCCGACCATCGATCGACGGCCCAATGGCGTCCGGCTCCTTTTCGCGATCACCCCAGGCTCCGAAGCGGTCCTCGACACGATCGTGATCGCCGGGCTCCCTGAGCCCGCGCTCGGCACGCGCGGCTTCGACACGCCGCTGCGTGCCCTCGAGCACACGCGCTTCGACCGCACGCGCGTCGACAGCACCATCGATCGGGTCCTCGCCCGTCTACGGGATGCGGGCTACGCGCGCGCCGCGCGACCGCAGAGTCGTGTCGAAATCGATGCCGTCGCCGCACGTGCCACGCTCTCGCTGACCTTTGCCCCCGGACGTGTCGTATCGATCGGTACCGTGCAGATCGAGGTACAGCCGCTGCGGGAGGGGAACCCACGCGTCGACTCGTCCGATGTGGCGCGACTGGTCGCGATCCGCTCGGGTGATCGATTCAGAGCCGGCGCGATCCTCGACGCGCAGCGCGATCTGTATCGGTCCGAAGCCTTTCGTCTGGTGCTGATCGACACCCTCACTCCGCTCACCGCCGTCCGTGACAGCGTGCTGGACCTGCGTGTTGCCGTCGCGGAAGCGCGAACCCGCGCGGCCCGCGTCGGGGTGGGTTGGGCCACGCAGGACTGTATCCGCATGCAGGGGCGCGTCACCGACCGTGGCTTCCTCGGCGTTGGGCGTCGGGTGGAACTCTCGGCACGCGCCTCCAAGATCGGTGTCGGCACCCCGGTGAATTTCGCCCCCGCGCTCTGCTCCGGGGCGCTGCGGGTCGATCCCTTCAGTGAAAAGCTGAACTACTACATCGGCTCCACCGTATCGAACACGCGCCTGTTCGGGTGGCCCGTCCAGCCGGTGTTCACGGTGTACAGTGAGCGTCGCGGCGAACCGTTTGCGTACTTGCGGGAAACGAGTGTCGGGGCGCTCGTCGAACTCGCGCGACAGTTCACCACGCGCACGGCGGGCACCGCCGGCTTTCAGTACGAGAACGGTAAGACCATCACCGATCCCGCGGTGTCGTGCGCGCGATTCGGCCAATGCCGCCCGGAGGACTTCACGCTCTCCCTGTTCGGTCGCAGCGTCGGGATCGTGAGTACCAGCGCATCGCACGATCGCACCAACGACGCCGTCAATCCCTCGCGCGGATGGCGCGTGCGCGGCGATGTCCGGGCTGGCGAAACGTTCTCGCCGATCGTCCAGTCACTCACGTTCTATCGCGCCACCGGAGAAGCCTCGACGTACTTCCGGTTCGCGGGCGGCGTGATCGGCACGCGGGTGCAGATGTCCCGGGCCTTCGCCCCCGGCGCCGAACTGGTCGATGGGTCGCCGTTGATCCCGCAGCAGGAGCGCATCTTCGCCGGCGGACAGAGTTCGGTGCGCGGGTACCAACAAAATCTGCTCGGTCCCGTGGTCTACGTGGTCTCGGGCGCCAGCGTCCTCGACACCGTGGGGGCGAACGGCCAACGCGTGGTCGTGGTGAAAAACGGCGCCGGCTACGATCGCGCGGTGCCCCGCGGCGGCACCGCCATGGTCGTCGCCAATCTCGAGTGGCGTCGTGGGTTCCGCTTCATCGCCGAAGAGCTGCAGTTCGCGGCCTTCGTCGATGCCGGGAACGTTTGGGAAACGCACGCCGAAGGCTTCCGCTGGGGCAACCTCCGCGCAACGCCTGGACTCGGTCTGCGCATCGTGACCCCGCTGGGCCCTTTCCGGATGGATGTCGGCTATCAGCCATACGAGCCTCGGGCGGGACGCGCCCTGTTCTTCACGTCGGGCGACAACACGGGCACGACCGGCGACATCCTCTGCGCGAGTCCGCGCGACCTCACGGATCCGCGGGCGAGCGACATCTTCGCGTGCCCCAGCACCTACCGCCCGCCCACCGGCCGCAGCGTCCTCTCTCGGCTCACGTTCCACTTCGGCCTCGGGCAGGCGTTCTGATGCCGTCGCCGCGCACGAACGCCGCATCTGACGCCGCGCCCGGCATGGCGTCGCGGCAGCGGCGCGTCTGGTGGGTGGCCGGAATTCTGCTCGGTGCGGTCGGCGGCTTGGGCCTGTCCTACGCGCTCGCCGTGAACACCGAGGGGGGCCGCCGCTGGCTCCTCAGCGCGGTCATCTCCAGCGCGAACGGACTGTTCGGCGGACGGGGGACGCTGCGGGTCGGGATGCTGCGCTCGATCAGTCCCACCCACATCGTGGCCGACAACGTGTCGCTCGTCGATACGGCCGGCGTGCCCGTCATCACGGCGCAGCAGCTGGACGCCTCGATCGCCATCGCCGACCTGCTCGATAAGGCGATCCACATCCGACGGCTCGCCCTGCGCGGCCTCCGGCTCGATCTCAAGCGAGATGAACAGGGCCCGTGGAACATCGCCTACATCATCTCCGGAGATACGGTCAAGAAGACCCCCCGCGCCACGCCCGGCTTCGGCGACGATATTCGCGTGGACTCGCTGATCGTCGACGGCGGGCGCGTCGCCACGATCGCGCCGTGGGCGCCTCATCCCGTCTTCGTGGGCGCGGCGCGCGACAGCGTCGTCGCCGTGCGGGACAGTCTGCACGATCTCGTTCGCACACCGGCCGGCACATTCTTCGAGCGTCGGCTGGTGGTCCTCGAACGGCTCCGTGCGCGCGACGCCATCATCGTCGATGTCGAGCAACGCCCAGCCTCGATGCAGATCGACACGTTGCGCGGTGTCGTCTCCGATCCACCGATGCGCATCGCGCAGGCTTCTGGTCGCATTCGCTGGACGGGCGACTCGCTCCAGCTCAACCTCGGTGACGTACGACTGCCCGCGTCAACCGGCACCGCCGTGGGCACGATCGACTGGCGCAATCCGGGGCCGCTGCGCTACGACGTCGTCATCAGGGCGAACGCCGGTCTCACCGACCTGCAGTGGATCTGGGATGTGCTGCCCGCCGAGGGTCGGGGGGCGGCGACCGTCCGCATGCGCACGCTGGAGAATCCGGATGACGTCGAGTTCGCCCTCTCCGCCCTAGACGTCACCAGCGGCGCCTCGCGCATCACCGGTGGCATCGATATCGTGCTCAAGCCGGATCACATGCGGCTGCAGCGGGTCGACCTGGCCTTCGTGCCGCTGCAGAGTGATCTGCTGCGGCGAATCAGCTATGACGCGCTGCCGCCGGAGATCCGCGGCACCTTCACCGGCACGCTGGTGGCGCGTGACGGCGGTCCGCTCACTGCCTTCAAGATGGATCTGCTCGACGCGCGGTTCGCCGATGCGCTGGTGCCCGGCGGGGCGGTGTCCAGCGCGTCGCTGCGTGGCATGGTGGAGTTTGGCGCGCGTCCGCGCGCGTGGGACATGACACTTGATGATGCCCGAGTGGACCTGCGGTCTGTTCGCGCCCTCTCACCGGCGCTCATCCCCGAGATGCCGGCCATCGATGGTATCCTCTCGGCGCGCGGCGTGATCCGCTCGGCCGACCTCGACGCGGCCGACCTCACGCGCGTCGCGCTCACGTGGACTGACGCCGTAGGGAACATCTCGACCGTGCGCGGTGAGATCCGCGCGCGCTACGGCGGCGCGAAGGCCAAGGCGCCTGTCGTGAACGCCGCGCTGCAGCTGGATCCACTGTCGATGCGCGCGCTCGCGCGTATCGACACCACACTGCCGATTCGCGGTGCCATCTCCGGGCAGGTCACGCTCGACGGCAGTACCGACGCCATGCGCTGGACGGCCGCCCTCCGTGCCAACGCGGGCACCGACGTCGCGGCCGTGAACCAGACGCACGCGGATAGCAGCGTCGTCCGACTGCAAGGCACCGCTGCGTTGACCGCCGCCACCTGGCAGCTCACGGCCACCGGCGCACTCAATCAGTTCGATGTGCGCCAATGGATCGGACGTTCCACCGTGCCGTTTACCGCGGTCGACGGCACGGTATCGCTCTCAGCGCGCGGCCCGCGTGCCGTTACGGGTGCTCCCGCCAACGACAGCGCGAGCCTCGCGCTCTTCGAGGGCCAGATGGTGGCCGACTGGACGCAGGCGGCCACAGAGAATCGGCCCGCCTTTCGTTTTCTGGGCACCGTCGCGTTGGATGCCGAGCGTCTGCGGGTCGACTCGGCCACGGCCGACATTGGCGGCGTCACCTTTGATGCGCGCGGCGCATTGGCCCGCGATTCCCTCAAGGTCGACACGCTCATACTGGCGGCACGCGCCGACTCACTGGGCGCCGTCCGTGCGCAGTTGGGGCGGCTTGCCGCGATGCTGCAGTCGGTCGACAGCACGGCCGCGACGTCGTTGCGCCATCTCGCCGCCGATACGCTCGAAGGAGACCTGTCGCTCTCCGGCTATCTCTACGGCAGTCTCACCGACGCCGGCGCCACCGCGGCCATCGGCGCCCGCGCCATGCAGGTCGGTGCGGTTCGCGTTGGACGAGTCTTCGGGTCGGCGAAGGCCGATCATGTGTTCACGCGTCCCGCTTTTGAAGGAGCCGCCACCGCCGACGACATCGACGGCCTCGGGGCGATCCGACTGCAGGCCATCGGGTTCCGCGTCGAGCAGGCGAACGCCGACAGCGGTCTGCTCGTGCTCGACGTGAGCTCGCGCACCGACGCGCATCTGCTCGCGCGCGGCGTGTATACGCGGTCTCCGTCGCAGTTCGCGGTGGCGCTCGATTCGCTCCACCTCTCCTACGCCGATGTCATGTGGCGGAGCGCGAAGCCGATTACGCTGCTGCAGGATTCCACGGGGTTTCACCTGTTCCCGGTCGAATTGCGCTCGAACAGCGCCGGTGTGCTACGCGCCGTGGCTGACATACCGAGCCGTCAACCGATCACCGGCTCCGTCCGACTCGAGCAGTTCCCGGTGGGTGAGATCACGGCGCTGCTGGCGGGCACGCCGACGTTCGCCGGGACGCTGAGCGGAACGGCCGAGCTCACCGGCACCCGCCCGATGCCGCTGCTGTCGTGGACCCTGCGCGGCGATTCCCTCGGCGTCCGCGGATTCCGTCTGCCGTCGATCCAGTCGGCCGGACGATACGCCGATCGCACGCTCGTGGCTTCGGCCGTGCTCTCCGACTCCCTCGGCGGGGCGCTGCGCGCGCAAGCGCGCGTGCCGATCGATCTCGCCATCGCGTCGGTGGAGAAACGCCTGCTGTCGGATCAGGTCGATGCCCAGATCACGGCCGACTCGTTGCGACTCGAGGGGTTGCCACTCACGATCGACGGCGTGCAACGACTCCGCGGACGCGTCTCAGGCCAGTTGGCGCTGAGCGGCAACATGGATCGCCCCGTCGCCCGCGGCTCGATGACGGCCGACGGGGTCGGTGCCTTCTTCCGCGATCTCAATATCGAACCCGCGGACGGTCGCATCGTGTTGCGCGCCGCCGAAGACTCCCTCATTCTCGAATCGCTGCGCATCCGCAGCGGCGGTGCGCTCGACACGATCGGCGCCTCGGGCGCGATGCACTTTCACG
>CAMBRJ010000224.1 GCA_945870175.1 Gemmatimonas phototrophica | reverse complement strand
GAAGACGCCAAGGTGTATGGCCTCGTCGACAATGTGATTCAGCATCAGGCGGAGTTGGTGGCGGTAACGAAGTAAGGGACAACGGCAAACTCCCTAGGAAGCAGGGGGGAGGGTATCAGGGGGCAGGAAGCAGGTGAACCGCGCGCGGTTGCTGCTTCCTCCTTCCTGATACCCTCCCCCCTGCTTCCCAGGGAGTTTGCCGTTGTCCCTTACTTCGTTACCGCCACCAACTCCGCCTGATGCTGAATCACATTGTCGACGAGGCCATACACCTTGGCGTCTTCGGCGCTCATGAAGCGGTCACGGTCCGTATCGCGCTCGACCTGCTCGACCGGCTTTCCAGAGTGCTTGGCCATCAGCTCGTTCATCTTCGAGCGGAGATACAGAATTTCGCGCGCTTGAATTTCGATATCGGACGCCGAGCCCCCGCCGCCATTCTGCGACGGCTGGTGGATCATGATGCGCGCGTGCGGCAGCGCGCTGCGATGGCCGGCGGCGCCGGCGCACAGGAGGAACGCGCCCATGCTGGCGGCCATGCCCATGCACGTGGTGTGCACCGGCGCCTTGATGAACTGCATGGTGTCATACATCGCCAGACCGGCAGACACGCTGCCGCCCGGCGAGTTGATGTACAGGTGGATCGGCTTCTCGGGGTTGTCGGCCTCGAGGAAGAGCATCTGCGCGATGATGATGTTCGCGACGTCGTCGTTGATCGGCGACCCCAGGAACACAATGCGGTCCATCAATAGGCGCGAGAAGATGTCATACGTGCGCTCGCCACGGCTTGAGCGCTCGATGATGTACGGCATGTAGATCGATGCCATGCTACGACTCTCCTGAAACGGTTGGTCGGGCGGTGTCTCGAACGGGGATCGTACGGTTACGCCGTCGTGACGGGGTTCTTCTCGAGCAGCCAGCCGAAGACGCGGTCTTCGGTGAGTTCGCGCTCGATCTCCTGCAAGCGACCCGACTTCTGCAGTTGCGCGTACACCTGGCCAGGGTCCACGTTCCGGGCCTTCGCGAGCTCCTCAATGCGCGCATCCACCGCCGATGCACTCGCGGTGAGCGACTCCCGCTCCGCGATGGTGTCGATGATGAGATCGCGACGCACCTGACGCTCGGCCATCGGAACGAACTCCTGCGTGAAGCGCGGCTTCTCCGCATCGGGCACGCCGTACATCTGCATGTAGCCGTCCACGAGCTGCATCACCCACGCCTTGGGCACGTCGAACGGATTGGCTTCGACGATCTGGTCGATGATCTGTCCACGAACGTCCGCGTCGGCTTCGCGCTTCGAATGCTCGCCCATGTCGGTGCGCACGGCATCGCGCAGGATCTGCACGGTATCGAAATCGCCGATCTCGCGTGCGAACGCGTCATCGAGCGCCGGAAGCGACTTGCGCTTCACGTCGGTGAGCACCACGCGCACCAGCTTCGTGGCGCCACGCTGCGATTCATCGGGGAAGTCTTCGGGCCAACGCACCTGACGCTCGGTGGTGCCGCCGGGGGCGGTCTCCATGATGAGCTCTTCGATGCCGGCAATGGCTTGTCCACCGCCGAGGACGAGGCGGTATTCCTTCCCCTCGGGGAGGGCGCCATCGGCGTCGGCCGTGGAGAGCATCACCGTGACCATGTCACCGGGAGCCGGCTTGTCTTCGACCGGGGCCCAATCGGCCTTCTGCTCGCGGAGCTTCTCCATCTGGTCATCGATCAGGTCGTCCGTCACGACCGAGTCGCGACGCGCGACCGTCAAGCCGTCCAGCTTCTCGAGCGTGAGTTCGGGGCGCACTTCGCAGTGCAGCTCGAACTCGAGCGGCTGGCCGGGTTCGGACTTGAGATCATGCACGTGGGGCTGCGCGGCGAGCTTCAGCCCTGCGCGCTCGACGGCCTCGCGGAACGCGTCGTTCATCGCGAGCTCAATCGCTTCCTGGCGCACCTCAGCGGCGTAGCGCTTGCGCACCATCGCCGTGGGGGCCTTGCCGGGGCGGAAGCCCGGAATGCGAGCCTGCGTCGCGTACTTGCGCGCCGCCTTTTCTTCGTAGGATGCGACGGTGTCAGCCGGCACCGAGATCTGCATGCGGCGCGAGACTCCCGCGCTCTCGGTCGGAGTAATGGTGATGGTCATGCGTCGGAATCTAAGTGAGGCAGGGAGTCGGGGTGAACTGCGAAAACAGGGCCGCCGACGGAAAAACTCCGAACGGCCGCCCTGCAATCGGGGGAGACGGCCGGCTGCGACCGCGCCGCCGCCGGTATGGATTAGCGCAGCGACAGCTCCGGAGCCGGTGCCGTGCTCCGGGCGGGTGCCCCGCCGATGAGTTCCGCGACGATCTTGCCGCTGGAGATCACGCCGGGAATCCCGGCGCCGGGATGGGTGCCGGCGCCGCAGAAGTACAGGTTGGGAAGGTCCTTGCTCACGTTGTGCGGGCGCATGTAGGCCGACTGGGTGAGTACGGGTTCGGGGCCGAAGGCGCTTCCCAGATAACTGTTGAGGTTCTTCTCGAAGTACCGCGGGTCGATGCGGCGCTCGGTGACGATATGCTTGCTGAGGTCGGGCATGTACCGCTCTTCCAGATAGCCCATGATCCGGTCGCGATACCGGTCGCCCACGGCTTCCCAATCCACGTCGCCGCCCAGATGGGGCACCGGCGACAGCACATACCAGCAGTCGTGTCCCGGCGGCGCCAGCGACGGATCGGTGGCCGTGGGGCGATGCAAGTACAGCGAGAAATCGTCGGCGAGAATCTTCTTCTCGAAGATGTCTTCCAGCAGCGCCTTGTAGCGCGGGCCCATGATGATCTCATGATGCGCGATGTGCTCGTACTGCTTGTCGGTGCCGAAATAGATCACGAAGAGCGACATCGAGAAACGCATGCGCTCTACCTTGGCATTGCTCATCGAGGGCCGGGCCTCGGGCGGCAGCAGCGCGCGGTACGCTTGCGCCACGTCGCCGTTGCAGACCACCGCGTCGGACTTGAGCACTTCGCCGTCCACCAGCTTCACGCCCGTGGCGCGGCGCCGCGCGCTGTCGACGGTGATTTCCTTCACTTCACTGTCGAAGCGGATCGTGCCGCCCAGGTCCTCGAACGCCTGCACGAGTGCCCGCACGAGTGCCCCGGTGCCACCCATCGCGAACAGCACGCCCCACTGCTGCTCCAGCTTATGGATCAGCGCGTACATCGACGACGTCTTGTACGGATTGCCACCCACCAGCAGCGGATGGAACGAGAACACCTGCCGCAGGCGCTCGTCCTTGAGATACTTGTCGGCGAGGTCGGCCACCGACACATCGGAGCGCGTGCGGATCAGGTCGGGGAGCATCTTGATCATCGAGCCGGCCGTGAGGAATGGCTTGTCGATGAGCGGCATGCCCACGTTGAAGATCTCCCACGCCTTGTCGCGGAACTTCAAGTAGCCGGCGACGTCGTCGGGATTGAACTCACCCACCTGACGCACGATGGCGTCGCGGTCGCCGTTGTAGTGGAACACCGAGCCGTCTTCGAACCGGATGTTATAAAACGGATCGAGCAAAACGAGCTTGATGTAATCTTCGGTCTTCTTGCCGGTCAGCGCGAAGAGCTCGTCGATGAGCCACGGCGCCGTGATGATGGTCGGGCCGGCGTCGAACGTGAATCCATCCTGTTCGAACACGTACCCGCGACCGCCGGCTTTGTCGAGCTTCTCGACGATCGTGACGTCGTGGCCCTGTGCCTGCAGGCGAATGGCTGCGGCCAGTCCGCCGAAGCCGCTGCCGATGACAACAATGCGCATGAACCGAGGTGCTGAAGAAAGCGGGGAGCGCCGCTCCGCCGCGATGGTCAGCGACGCAGGAGCACAGCAATATGCCAGAGATGAATCACGAGCGCCGCCAGCATCGCCAACGCGAATCCTTCCGGAGACGGCTCTGGCCGACGATGAAAGATCATCGCCGCGACCAGTGATCCGCCGGCCCCGAGAAACGACACGATGCGGGCCGTGTTCGGCGCGCCGAACTGCGACGACGGCTTCCGTGCCTGCCACACATACAGCACCGCGGCCTCGATCACGATGAGGACGAGAATGCTGATCGGCAGCGCGTCGGAATCGAAGATCGGGATGAGTCGATCCATCGCGTTGTTCATGAGATTAACGCATTGGCCATGGTCACGGTGCCCGTACGGCAGCCGGTCAGAGGCGGCACTAGCGGCCCGAGACCGCGACGCGCGCCATCGGCGACGTACCGAGGGTGCCGACCGGCTGCGGGGCGTTCCGGAGCGCGGCCCACAGCGGAATGGCCATGGCGATCGTGCCCAGCACGCCGGCCAGCACCATATCCTGCCGGAAGCAGATGGCGAGCGGGAGCAGGCCGTTGAGGGCGTACAGCGCGATCGGCAGGCGATGTGGCGACACCTTGGCCGACCACATGCTCGGCGGCACGATGGCGAGCATCACGCGCGCCACGATGATGCCCGTAAACAGCCAGCCGAGCCAGTTCGTGATGGGCATGCCGAAAAAGATCGGCTTCCCGATGAACTGCTCGAAGGCACTGCGGTCGGCGAGCGTACCGATCTGCCAGAACCAGTGATTCGTCTTCACCATCGCCGGGTCCATGGAGACGTCCCACGCCGTGAGCACGAGGCCACCCATGAGCGCCCAGTACCACTTGGACGTATTGTCGTCTTTGGCAGGCAGGAAGCGACCGCACATCGCCAGCGACGCCACCAGCATGTAAAACCACGATGTCGGGATGTTGAACGGCACTCGTCCGAACATCTTGTAGCCCAGCTGGCTGGTATACTCGTAGGCGCCGAACGGATAGTCCGTGACGGTGCCGGCGTACTCGGAAATGAAGGCCAGGCAGAACGACACCAGGAACACCAGCAGCGCACGACGGGTGCCGATGCAATGGGCCAGGAATGCCAAGCCGGCGACGGCACCCAGGGTGACCGTGGTCGCCCCGCCGTAGGCGAAACCCACGGCCATCACCTTCTGGTTTTGCGCGGTCTGCAGCCACTCGGGATACGGCGGCGCCAGAAACGTCGCGAACGCGAAGGCCGAGAACGCACTGAAAAACGCGTGGCCCAGGAGCGCCAGCCCGGCGATCCTGAACAACGTGGACGGCGAGGCGTCCTTCAGCGCATCCCGAAGGTCGGTCGAAGCGGTCATGCGAGGAGCCCCCTCAGGCCAGTCGGATCAGGGAATCGGCATTGGAAGGCACCGCATTGGGTTCCCACACGATCCGCGGACCGTGTCCCAAGGCGGAGAGATCCGGCGCCGGCGCGCGATAGCGCCAGGCGTTCCAGAGGATGCCGACGCGCGCTAAACGACCAATGCGCGCGCGGGTGGAAATGGTGTCGTAATGTTGCGCTTCAATGGCCGTCAGGATACCCGCGTAACCGTTGGCGCAGGCGGCGGCACAGCGCTGAGCGTCTCCGTCGAGCAAGGCGATGCCCGGCAGCGCCGCCGCGTACAAGGCGCGAGCCCGGCTCACCTCATACGCCATCAGGGGTGCCCAGCCGGCGTCGCGTGCCAGTTCAGGGCCTCGCGTCAGCACGTCCTGCGGCGTCAGGCCGAACCGGGCC
>CAMBRJ010000223.1 GCA_945870175.1 Gemmatimonas phototrophica | reverse complement strand
GCGATGTATCAACTGGTGGTGAATCTGCTCTCGGGAGCGCTGGGCCCGACCGCCGTGGCGCTGCTCACGGATCATGTCTTCCGGGACCCGCTCGCGCTCCGCTATTCGCTCTCGTTGTCGTCGGTGGCAGGCATGACGCTGGCCATCGCGTTGCTGGGCTGGGCACGCCCGGCATTCCGCACCACGGTGCAGCGACTGCGCGTGGACGCCGACGACGCGGCCTAGCGCCGGATCCGGTTCACCGCGTTGGTGACCACGTTGCCCGCCAGCAAGCCGGCGGCCAACGAGATGCCAATGATCGCCACGCGAAATGCGGTTGCGATCCCCATCTCGACGTCCTGACCAATCAGCGACTGCATGCTACGCAGGCCGATGCTTCCGGGCACCAGAATAAGCAGGCCGGGCACCTGCGTGACCATCGCGGTGCGGCGTTTGATACGTGCGAACAGGTTGCTGCCGGCGCTGACCACGAACGCGCCCAGGAACGCCCCAAGCTGCTCGCCCACGGACGCGCCGGCGAACTTGGACACGAGATAGGCGGCGGCGCACGCCACGACGATGGTGCCGATGTCGCGCCGTTTCGCGCTCAGCAACACCGCAAACGCCAGCGGCGCGATCAGCAACGCGACCCATTCGGTCCACGAGGGCAGCGTCGCTCGGGACAGCAGTCCTTGCAGCGACGGCATGGCCTCGTGCAGCCTTGGTCCCAGCGCACCGCCGGTCTGCACGCCAAGGGCGAGACCGAAGCCGAGTCCGAGAAACACGACAATCGCGCCGCTCAGCCGCGCCGTGCCGGAGGCGAGATGGCGCGTGGAGAGTTCCGTGAGCGCCACCGTGAACGTGAGGCCTGGCAGCAGCACCACGAGCCCCGCGAGGGACGTGGCGAAACCGCTGCGCGTGCCCATGAGGCCGTCGATCGTGAACGCGACCGTGGTGACGACGAACGCCGCGAGCGGCTCGGTCACATGCCGTGTGCTTTCCCGGCGTCCAGCAAAGATCGCGAGGATGCCGGTGAGCAGGCCGAGGAGCGACGCGGTAAGCACATCGCCGACGCGTACTTTCAGGAAGCAGGAGACCGCCGCCGACGAGCAGACGAAGGCGACCAGCACCAGCCACTGCGGATACGGAGGCGGCTGCGAGTCGAGTGCCTCGACCTGGAGCAAGCCTTCGGCGGGGGACAGCGTGCCCTCGATCACGCCGCGCGTGATATCGCCCAGCGTGGACAGGTGCCCGAGATTCGGTTCGCCCGGTTCCACCCGCAGCAGCGATACGCGCTGGTCGTCGAGATTCCCGATGCCCACCATGATGCTGGTCGGGGTCGAGAAGAACTCGGCCTCGAGCCCGAGCCGTCGGGCGGTGATGGCCAGTGCCGTTTCCAGGCGGTGCGCCGGCGTCCCGTGCTTGTGCAGCGCCCTTGCCAGCTGCAGGACGAACCGCCGGGATACGGCCGAGTGTCCGCCGGTCGCCCCCATCGGCACATCCAGCGGGTTCTCGCCCATGCTGAGGGCATCGGGCAGGGTGGGGCGGGCCATGAGCTGAGCGTAGGGGAAGCCGAGGTCGGGCGCAACGGCTTATCTTTTACGTGAATCCTTTTTCGCCCCTTCTTCGAGACCTATGCTCCGTTCTCTGCCGTCTTTGCCCCGCCGCGCGGCGTCGCTGGTCCGTCACACTCTGCTCCTACCGGTGTTCGGTGCGGCGGCGCTTCTGAGTGCCTGCGGCTCCGACAGCACGGCCCCGAATATTCCGTCCAATCCCGCCGTGGAGACCTATGCGGCGTCGCTGGGCGTGAACATCGCGAACATGACGAAGAAGAATGACAACCTGTACGTGCAGGATCTGGTGGTCGGCACCGGCGCCGAAGCGATCGCCGGCCGAACGGTTCGCGTGACGTACTCGGGTTTCCTGGTCAATGGCAACCGCTTCGACAGCAACGTCGGTGGCAACGCCTTCAGCTTTACGCTGGGCGCCGGCATGGTGATCTCCGGTTGGGATCAGGGCGTGCTCGGCATGAAGGTGGGCGGCAAGCGCAAGCTCGTGATCGGTTCGGCGCTGGGGTACAGCAATCAGGGGCAGGGCCCGATTCCGGCCAATGCCACGCTGGTGTTCGACGTCGAACTGCTTGGCGTGCAGTAACCGCTACGCCAACGTGGTATTGAAGGGAGCGGGGAGGTCCCTGCTCCCTTTTTCATTGCGACCCAAACCGGACGACGCATGATGTCACGATGCTTTCTCGCGCTGTCGCTGTCGCTTGTGCTCTCGATAAGTCAGGCTCAGGCGCAGCCGGCGGCCGAGCGCTTCGATATCCTGATCGTCGGTGGCTCCGTACTGGACGGCACCGGCCGCGCCGCGCAGCGGCTCGATGTCGCGATTCGCGGAGATCGCATCGTCGCGATGGCGCCGACACTGTCGCGCGCGAACGCGAAGCGGGTGATCAATGCCACCGGCCGCACGGTGTCGCCGGGATTCATCGACTTGCACGCGCACCTCGAGCCGTTGCTGCAGTACCCGCTCATGGAGAGCGCGCTGCGGCAGGGCGTCACGCTGGCGCTGGGCGGCCCTGATGGCGGCTCGCCGTTGCCGTTGGCGCCGTATCTCGATTCCGTGCGCACCGCCACCATCGGCATCAACGTGGCGTATCTCGTGGGCCACAACGATGTGCGTCGCGCCGTCCTCGGCATGGCCGCTCGCGCGCCGAATGCGGCCGAGTTGTCGCGCATGCAGCAGCTGGTGGCGACGGCGATGGGGCAGGGGGCGTTCGGACTCAGCACGGGGTTGTTGTACCTGCCCGGCACGTACTCGAACATCGAAGAAGTGATCGCCCTGGCGCAGGTGGCCAGCGACAGCGGCGGCATTTACACGTCGCACCTGCGCAAAGAAGGCATCGGGCTGCTGGACGGCGTGGCCGAAGCGCTCGAGATCGGACGTCGTGCGCACATTCCGGTGGTGCTGACGCACCATAAGGCCGTGGGTCAGCAGATGTGGGGCAAGAGCACGATCACGTTGGCGATGGTGGACAGCGCGCGGAAGGCCGGCACCGACGTGATGGTGGATCAATATCCGTACACCGCTACGCATACGGGCATCGGGGTGCTGGTGCCAAGCTGGGCGCAGGCCGGTGGCGACGCCGAGTTCCGCAAGCGGCTCGCGGTACCAGCGATCAAAGACAGCATTACGCGCGGCATCATCGACAACATTTTGAACGATCGTGGCGGCGGCGATTTGGCGCGCGTGCAATTCTCACGCGTGGCGTGGGACAAGAGTCTCGAAGGCAAAACGCTGAAAGATTGGGCCACGCGCCGTAAGCTCGCGCCCACGCCCGAGAACGGCGCGGCGCTGGTGTTGGAAGCGATGCTGAACGGCGGTGGCAACGCGATCTATCACGTGCTCGATGAACAAGACGTGCGTCGCATCATGGTGGCGCCGTTCACGATGATCGCCAGCGATGGCCGCATCTCGAGCCCCGGCGACGGCCATCCGCATCCGCGGGCGTACGGCACCTTCCCGCGCGTCCTCGGCGAGTACGTGCGCATCCAGAAGTTGCTGCCGCTCGAGACGGCGATTCACAAGATGACGCAGATGCCGGCGGTACGACTTGGTCTGACCGATCGCGGTGTGCTGAAGGTGGGCAATGTGGCTGATGTGGTGGTGTTCGACGCGGCGACGGTGAAGGACATGAGCACCTTCGCGGCACCGCATCAGTATCCGGTAGGCATCGTGACGGTGGTGGTAACCGGCGTGGTGGCAGTGAGCGGTGGGAAGGCGACGGGGGTGAGGGCGGGGAGAGTGGTGCGGCGGCGGTAGTTGTTCCTCTGCTTCCTCCACCCTGCCTCCTAAGCCGTTGGCAGTTCTGCCATGGCAGTTTCGTCAACGACTGGCCTGTACCGCAGCGCCTCACCCACATGCATGCGATTCACCACCTCGAGGTCATCGAGGTCGGCGATGGTGCGCGCCACCCGCAGCACGCGGTGATACGCGCGGGCACTGAGCATCAGTTTGTCAGCGGCGCGAACCAGTAACGCGCGCGCGTCGGGCTCGAGTCGCGCAGCGGGCGCGATGAGTCGCACGGGTGCGGTGGCGTTGGTGAGAGCGGCCAGCGGTTGCGTGCCGGCGGTGTGGGCGTAGCGCGCCCGCTGGCGTTCACGGGCGGCGAGTACGCGGGCACGCACTTCGGCCGATCGTTCCTGTGGCGTGTGCGTGGCGAGGTCGCTGGGCAGCACACGCTGCACATGCACGTGCAGATCGATACGATCCGCCAGTGGGCCTGACAGCCTAGCGCGATGGCGTTCGAGGTCGGCGACCGAACATCGGCAGTGGCGATCCTCGCAGCCGGCGTAGCCGCAGGGACACGGATTGCTGGCGGCGATGAGTGCGAAGCGCGAGGGAAAGCGCACCGTACGCGCTGCGCGTGCGACCACCACGACGCCATCTTCGAGTGGTTGCCGCAGTGACTCCAGCGTGTGGCGGGGGAACAGCGAGAGCTCATCGAGGAACAGCACGCCGCGATGCGCGAGGCTCACTTCACCGGGGCGTGGCCATCCGCCGCCGCCAACGAGTCCGGCGGTGGAGATGGAGTGATGCGGCGCGCGGAACGGACGTGCTGGTGTGGCACTGGTGGGGGCTTGCTCGGGGCCCAGTAAGCCGGCCACGGAATGAATGGCGAGCACTTCGAGTGCTTCCTGTTCATCGAGTGGCGGCAGGATGCCCGGGAGGCGGCGCGCGAGCATCGTTTTGCCGGCGCCCGGTGGCCCCACCAGCAGCAGATTGTGCGAACCGGCCGCCGCGATTTCGAGCGCGCGCACGGCGAGGGATTGGCCCACGACATCGCCGAGGTCTGGTGTGTCATCGGGTGGCGCATCGGTGCGTCGTGGTCGCGTGTCGCTGCGGGCCGTGCCGTCACGCAGTGCGCGTACCAGCTCTTCGAGCGTGCGTGGCGCCATGGCGCGCGCGTTCGGCACGCGCAGGGCTTCCCCAAGATTGTCGGGTGGAACGATCAGCAGGGCGTCGCTGGTCGCGGCCACATGCCGCGCCACAGCGAGCACCCCGCGCACGCTCCGAAGTTGTCCATCAAGTCCCAGTTCTCCTACCGCGCAGGTGTGCTGCAGCACGTCGGGCGGGAGTTGCCCGCTGGCGGCGAGGAGGGCGAGGGCGATGGGAAGGTCGAACGCCGTGCCGGTTTTGGGCAAGTCTCCAGGCTGGAGATTGACCGTGATCCGTCGCGGAGGAATCGCGAATCCTGAATTCGCCAGCGCCGCGTGCACGCGGTCGCGGCTTTCCTTCACTGCCGTCGCGGCGAGACCGACGAGCGTCCACTGAGGTAGCCCATTGGCTACATGCACCTCGACGAGCACGTCGAGGGCATCGATGCCGAGTACGGCGGCGGAGGGGGCGGCGGCAAGCATGGGGAGACAGTAGGGCGCGGGGCGCCGATCACTGTCATCGGAACTGCGCGCACGTCATCTCACGAACGCCGACGCGCCGTTTGAGGCGCCGTCCTACCACGCCCACAACACTCACATCCCCCTGTGTGTATTCCACTCAACCCGTCTCCTGCAACCCGGGTCG
>CAMBRJ010000222.1 GCA_945870175.1 Gemmatimonas phototrophica | reverse complement strand
CGCTGGCCGATGCCGCGGGCATCGTACTCGGACCCTGGGGACGCACACTGTTGCTGATCGGCGTGGTCGTCTCGACCTTCGGCTATCTCAGCGGCATGGCCTTGGCGGTACCGCGAGCGCTGTATGCGTTCGCCCGCGACGGGTTCCTGCCGGCGTCGATCGCGTCGGTGCATCCCACATGGAAGACACCGCACATCGCGATTGCCCTGCAGTTGGCGGTGACGTGCACGCTGGCCATCACCAGCGGATTCGGGTCGCTGGCGATCATTGCCAACGTGGCCGCGTTGCTGGTGTACTTCGCCTGCGCCGTGGCCGCGCTGGAGCTGCGCCGACGCAACGTGCAGTCGGGTGGCATCCCCTTCCGCGTCCCGGGCGCCGGCGTGGTGCCGATCCTCGCCTGTGTGGTGATCATCGGCATGCTGACGTCGATCACACGGGACGAGTGGACCAGCATCGTGATCACCGCGGCGGCGGCGGCCGGGCTCTATGTGCTGTCGTACCGCCATCGCGCGACCAACGCGAAGGCGCGCGCGGCCGCCTAGCTGGTGTGGATCAGCGCGTTCCGCTCGAGCCCGCCACCCGCTTCAGGGTACGAAACAGCATCTCCGTGCCCTGCCGCAACGACTCGACACTGACCCGCTCATCGTTGCCGTGCATCCGACGCAGCTCGTCGGTGCTGATGGGATAGGGGTAAATGCCAAAGACGGGGATGCCGCGATTGCGCCAGGCCCCCGCGTCGGTGCCGGCCTGAAACAGATACGGCGTGACCTCGGCCTCGGGCCACTGCGCCTTCGATTCGGCGGCGAGGGCACGGTACAGCAGCGACGTATCGGGCGACGCCGGCGAGGCCGGTGCCAGCGCGCCCGACATCTTCACCGTGAGCAACGGGTCGTTGAACAGCTTCTCGAGAGTGCGGATCAGCGCGGCCGCGTCGCTGCCCGGAATGAGGCGCACGTTGAGCGTGACCTCGGCCGAACCGGGAATGACGTTGCTGCGGAATCCACCGGCCACGATGACCGGCGCGATCGTGTTGCGCATCAGCGAGTGAATCAGCGGATCGCGGGAGAGCACCTGGTCGGCGGCGCTGACTTGCTGCGGCGTGCCATTCAGTAGCTGCGTGTAGAGTCGCGCCGTTTCACCGGTGCTGGTCTTCGCGAGCGTGGCGAAATACTTGCGCGAATCCGGGGTGAACTCGAGCGGCGTTTCGTAGCTCCCGAGCTTCGCCAGCGCACGGCCAACGGTCACCAGGGCGTTGTCGGGCAACGGCATCGAGGCATGCGTGCTGGTGCCCTTCGCGGTGAGCGTCACACCCAGCACGCGCTTGTCCGACGTCGAGATGCTCACGTACTGCACACGACCATCCTCGCGCTTGATGATCCACCCGCCTTCGTTGAGCGCGAACTCGGCGTCCATCTTGTCCCAATGCTGACGCGAGAGCCACGTCGTGTTCATCGGGGCCCCCTCTTCGTCGGCTTCGGCCAGAAAGATGATGTCGCGATCGAGTGGCACCTTGCGGTCGGCCAGCAGCATCGCGGCGCGCGCGAATACGGCGAGGCCGCCCTTGAAGTCGATGGCGCCGCGTCCGTACACGGCCCCGTCCTTGATCACTCCGCCGAACGGGTCGACCGTCCACTTCTCCCGCTCCACGCCCACGACATCGGCGTGCGCGGCGAGCAGGAGGGGCTTCTTCGACCCGTTGCCCTTGAGGCGCGCAAAGAAATGCACCTTGGCCGAGTCCGGCGTCGGAATCACGTCCACCTGAAAGCCGCGCGCGCGAAAGAGCGGCCCGAGGATATCCGCGATCTGCTGCGTATGTCCCGGCGGATTGCTGCTGTTGGCGCGAATAAGCTGCGTGAGCAGGAGCGCGGTGGAGTCGGTGTCCTGCGCGGCGAGCCCTGCGGGCGCCGCGAGCACGACCGCGGCGACGAGACTCGACAGGTGACGGGTAACACGGTGCATGCGGCAACCTCGGGCGGGATGTGACGAGCGATCGGCCAACTTACCGCCCCGCCCTTCGCGAGGCTACGTTGCATTGTCATTTACCGGGATACCCGATGCGCCACCTCCCTGCCCCACGCGGCCGCCTGTCCCGCTCGTGATGCCCGCCAACACGGTCAACGCCATTCGGCTCCCGGCCGCACTCGCGGTGCTGGCGCTGCTGGTGCTCTGGGAAACCCTATGGCCCTTCCTACCGCTATACGGAGGCGGGCCGCATGCCACACGCGAGCGGCTCGTGCACGGCGGCAGGAACGTTGCCATCGGATTGGTGAACGGCGCCGTCGCGCGATTCGGATTCCTCGGCGCGTGGATCGCAACGATGGAGTGGAGCCGCGAGTACCCGTTCGGCGTGTTGCACTGGATCGCGCTGCCCGACTGGCTGCGTTGGACGGCGGCGATCCTGTTGCTCGATTGCTGGACCTACGCGTGGCATCGCCTCAATCACACGGTGCCAGGCTTGTGGCGCTTCCATCGGCTGCATCACAGTGACCGGCAGATGGATGCCACGACCGCGAATCGATTTCACATAGGCGAGATCGTGCTGTCGTCGATCGCCCGCGTGCCGGTGCTGGCGCTGATCGGCTGCAGCGTGGAGCAGCTCGCCATCTACGAGGTCGCGCTGTTCGCCGTCGTGCAGTTTCAGCACGCCAACATCGGCCTGCCCGACGCGCTGGACCGTGTGCTGCGGGTCGTGATCGTGACGCCTCACCTGCACAAAGTGCACCACTCGGTGGTGGTCGCCGAGCAGAATACGAATTTCAGCTCACTCTTTTCGTGGTGGGATCGGGCGGCGCGGACACAGCGCCTTTCGTCCAATCAATCGACCATTGTGTTCGGCGTCGACGACCCGTCGTCGATTCGTTGACGCCATGGACATGTGGCTTTCCCTCGCCCCCGCCTGATGCGCTTGCCTGATTCCCCACCAGCAGACTGGCCCTCGCGCATTCCGCTACTCCCGTGCGACGACGCGAACGCGCAGTTGATGCGCACGGTCGCGCCAAAGGGGTGGATAGCGCCGGTGCCCAAGGACCGGTATCACCTCGTGGTGATCGGTGCTGGCACGGCGGGTCTCGTGAGCGCAGCGATCGCGGCCGGCCTCGGGGCCCGCGTTGCGCTGATCGAACGGCACATGTTCGGCGGCGACTGCCTCAACTTCGGCTGCGTGCCCTCGAAAGCCGTGATTCGTGCGGCCCGTGCGTGGCGCGAGGCCCGCACCGCCGCCGAGCGATTTGGCGGACCGCGCGTCACATCCGAGGGCGACTTCGGTGCCGTCATGGCGCGGCTGCGACGCCTGCGCGCCGACATCAGTCCCGTCGATGGCGTCGAGCGCTTCCGCGCACTCGGGGTCGATGTGTTCTTGGGCCACGCCACGTTCTGCGGCCCCGATGCGATCGCGGTGAACGACACGGTGCTGCGCTTCCGTCGGGCGATCATCGCGACCGGCGCGCGGGCGGCGCGGCCACCGATCCCCGGCCTCGCCGACACGCCGTACGACACGAACGAGTCGATCTTCTCGCTCACCGAGCGACCGGCGCGATTGATCGTGATTGGCGGAGGACCCATCGGCACCGAGCTCGCCCAGTCGTTCGCGCGATTCGGCAGTGCCGTGACCATCGTGCATGCCGACGCGCGCGCGCTCCCACGCGATGACGCCGATGCCGCCGCCGTGGTGACGACCGCACTTGAAGCGGACGGGGTACACGTCATCAATCAGGCCACCGTTGAACGCGTGTCGCACGACGGGCAGCAATTCACCGTGCAGCTCGCCGCAGACGGTCCAGCGGCACACGGCACGACCGCCCTGCAGGCCGACCGACTGCTCGTGGCCACCGGGCGCACGCCAAACATCGACGGCCTTGGCCTCGACGTTGCGGGTGTGCGTGTCACGTCGAAGGGGGTGCGCGTCGACGATCGCCTTCGCACATCGAATCCGCGGGTGTACGCCATCGGCGACGTCTCCTCCGCGCTCCAGTTCACGCATGTGGCCGATGCGCAGGCACGCTTAGTCGTCGCCAACGCGCTCTTTTTCGGCATCGGCGGCGGGCGCGCGAGTGCGTTGGTCGTCCCGCGGGTCACGTACACCGACCCCGAGGTCGCGCACGTCGGCATGACCGTGGAGGATGCCTCCGCGCAGGGCGTACGCATCGACACGATTCGCGTGAGCCTCGAGGACAACGACCGGGCGCGTCTCGACGACGAACCGCACGGCTTCCTGAAGGTGCACGTGGCCGCCGGCACCGACCGCATCGTGGGCGCCACGCTGGTGGCCACGCACGCCGGCGAAATGATCGGCGAGATGACCGTCGCCATCGCCAACGGCGTTGGACTGGGTGGTGTCGGCAAGGCGATTCATCCGTATCCCACGCAGGCCGAGGTCTTCCGACGGGCGGCCGATGCCTGGCGCAAGCGGGCGTTCACGTCGCAGGCGCGGCGATTCTTCGCGCTGTGGTTCCGCGTATTCACGTAAGTGGAGGGGATACGTGCATCGTGGGGCGACCGCCTAGGTGCTAGTTTATGGCGCAGTGCGGGAGTAGTGCGGGAGCCGCCGCCGCTCCCGATGGCCCGTCCGCGCGCGCTCAGGCGCACCGCAGGTTCACCGCTTCACTCTCCGAGGTTCGCATGGCCGAGTCCGTCTCTCGTCGTCAATGGCTCGTCAATACCGGGATCGGCGTCGCTGGCAGCATGGCGTTGCCCGGACTCCTGCCGGCCATGGAGGCCACGCGGGTCCTCGGCGGCGTATCCTATGGCGAACTGTTGAATCAGCTCGAGCGCGACGTCACGACCATGCGTCGTGCGGCTGGACCGATCCGGCTGTGCTACAACGAGAATCCGTTCGGCATGTCGCCCAAGGCGAAAGACGCGCTGATGGCATCATGGACACAGCATACCTGGTACGATCCGCCAATCCGGGCCGAACTGCGCGCCACGTTCGCCAAACACGTCGGTGTACCAGTGGATCATGTGCTGGTGACGCAAGGCTCGAGCGAAGTCTTGGCGACCCTCGCGCTGGCCTACGGGCAAAATGGCGGAAAGATCGTGGCTCCGTGGCCCACGTTCGAAGACCTCCCGCGCTACGGCGCGACGCTCAACGCCGCCGTGCACAAGGTGCCGCTCGACGATCGTTTCGATCACGATCTGTACGCTATGGACGCCAAGATCGGCAACGATACCAAGCTGGTGTTCGTGTGCAACCCCAACAATCCCACGGCCACCCTCAACGACGACCAGGCACTGCGCGACTTCGTAAAGACGAATGCCAAGCGCACGACGGTCATCGTGGACGAAGCGTACTACGATTTTGTCGACGCGCCGAATTACCGATCCATGGTCGATCTGGTACTCGCGGGCGAACCCATCATCGTGTCACGTACGGCGAGCAAGATCCACGGACTCGCCGGCCTTCGCGTCGGCTTTGCCGTGGCGCGACCTGATATTCTCGCGAAGCTTTCGGCGTACGTGACCGGCGACCCCAACGTGTTCGGATTGCACGCCGCCAATGCGTCACTGCAAGACACCGCGTATCAGACGTTCATCAAACAGAAGAATCGCGAAGGCCGTGCGTTGTTGATCTCGGCGTTGAAGACGATGGGTCGGAAAGTGACCGATTCACAAACCAACTTCGTGTT
>CAMBRJ010000221.1 GCA_945870175.1 Gemmatimonas phototrophica | reverse complement strand
CATCGTCGTGTTGCGCGATGGGGACACGCTGCGCGGCTTTCACAACGTATGCCTCCACCGCGCCGGCCCGGTCGCCCACGGCTGTGGCAAGCGCAACACGATGCAGTGTCGCTATCACGGCTGGACATACGGACTCGACGGTGCGCTCCAACGGGCACCGGGTATGGAGGGCGTGGAGTCGTTCAAGCCGGCCGACATGCATCTCGTGCCCGTGAAGGTCACCACGTGGGGGCCCCTGGTGTTCGCGAACCTCGACGGCAAGGCGCCGCCGCTCACCGACATGATGGAAGACATCCCGTCGCGCGTGCAGGCATTCGGTTGCGAGCAGATGCAATACGTGATGTCGCGGAGCTGGGACATCGCCTGCAACTGGAAGGTGTACGTGGACAACTTCCTCGAGGGCTACCACGTCCCGGTCGTGCATCCCGGTCTGCACAAGGAGCTCGACATGGACCACTACCGCGTGGAACCACACCGGTATTTCTCCATTCAGCATGCGCCACTGCGGCCCGTACACGGCGGCAATCCCGATCGCATCTACGACCCGTCCACCACCGACACCCCCGAAGCCGTGTACGTGTGGATGTTTCCGAACATCATGCTCAACGTGTACCTCGGGCAGATGCAGACGAACGTCGTCATTCCGCTGGGGCATGATCGCTGCCGCGTGGTGTTCGACTGGTATGCCACCAATCCACCGGTCGATGCCGCTACGGATCCGGCGTGGACGAAGCTGCTGGCGTTCAGCGCTGAGGTGCAGGACGAGGACATCGAGATCTGTGAATCTGTGCAGCGCAATCTCCGCTCCCGCGTGTACGATCGCGGCCGCTATTCGGCGCGACACGAGAACGGCGTGCATCACTTCCATTCGCTGCTGCACGAATTCTTGACCTGAAACACATGTCTGCGCTGTTCTCCCCATTCGTCCTCCGCTCCCTCACGCTGCGCAATCGCGTGGGGGTGTCGCCGATGTGTCAGTACTCCAGCGACAACGGCTACGCCACCGACTGGCATCTGGTGCACCTCGGGGCATTCGCGACCGGCGGGGCGGGACTGGTGATCACCGAGGCCATGGCGGTGACGCCGGAAGGACGCATCAGTCCGCAGGATCTCGGCATTTGGGATGACGGTCACATTCCCATGCTGCGGCGCATCACCGAATTCTGCCGCGCGCAGGGTGCGGTGATGGGGATTCAGCTCGCGCACGCCGGTCGCAAGGCCAGCACGCGACGTCCGTGGGAGCAGCCCAGTGGCACGGTCCGAACGGACGAGGGCGGATGGGACAACGTGATGGCGCCCAGTGCGGTGCCGTTCTCACCGAGCTATCCGCAGCCGCATGCGCTCTCCCTAAACGGCATCGCCCACGTGATCGCGTCGTTCCGCGCGGCGGCGATTCGCGCGCTCGAGGCCGGATTCCAGGTGGCCGAGCTGCACGCGGCGCACGGGTACCTGCTGCACGAGTTCCTGTCGCCGCTCGCCAATCAGCGTACCGACGAATACGGTGGTGCGTTCGACAACCGCGTGCGATTCCTGCTCGAGGTCACCGATGCCGTGCGCGCGGTCTGGCCGACTGAACTGCCGATGCTCGTGCGGATCTCGGCGAGCGACTGGGCCGACGGCGGCTGGGACATCGAGGACTCGGTGCGCTTGTCGATGCTCTTGAAGGCCCGCGGCGTCGATCTCATCGACTGCTCGTCGGGCGGATTGGCGGCGCATCAGCAGATCACCATCGGCCCGGGGTATCAGGTGCCGTTCGCCCGCCGGATCCGTGAAGCGGCGGGCATTCCCACGGCCGCAGTCGGACTCATCACCGATGCCCGACAGGCCGAGCAGATCGTGGCCGACGGCAGCGCCGACATCGTGCTGCTGGCCCGCGAGCTGCTGCGAAACCCCCGATGGCCATTGGCCGCCGCGCATACGCTGGGCGCCACGATCACGTGGCCCCCGCAGTACGAACGCGCGCGCGCCCGATAACCGGCGATGACGACCAACCGACGGAATCACTACCGACTGCTGCACGTGCAGCCGGACGCTCCGCCCGAAGTCATCAAGGCGGCGTATCGGGCATTGATCGCGACCCGGCATCCGGATGTCGGTGGCGACGAGGATCAGGCGGCGTTGCTGAATGACGCCTACGCCGTCCTGTCCGATCCCGCGAAACGCGCGGGGTACGATGCGCGTCGAGGCGCGCGCTCCTCCGCGCGCGCGCGTGACGCCCACGCGGCATCGGCGCCACGCGCGACGCCGCCTGCGACGCCACCCGCCCACGCCTGTCCGATGTGTCGCCTCGGCCTGCCCGTCTCGCGTGGCCGCGACACAGGCGGCGACACACGGTGCGCACGCTGTCGTGCGCCACTCGCGCGGGTCCGCGCCGCGGGCCCGGGTGGCACGCCGATCGATCGCCGCGGCATTCCGCGCGTCAGCAAGTCGGACTGGGCGATCATGTACGTGGATTGGCAGGCCGATGCGATCGATGTGCGCATGCGCGATCTCTCGCTCGACGGCATCAGTGTGTACAGCGGCCTCGAACTGCCGCCGAGCGGGGTCGTGCGCATCGTCGGTCAATCGTTCGACGTGGTGGCCGTGGTCGTCGGCTGCCGGCGCCTGGACGCCGTCTTCACAGTCCATGCGCAACTCGTGACCGCGCTGTTCGCGGAAGCCACCGGCGGCTTCGTCTCGGCCACCGCCTAGCGGAATCGTCTCGCAGCAGAGAAAACCGATAGAGTCTCTTGGTATTCCCGTGTCCGAAACGTAGGTGGCCCATACGTTGGCGTCCCCCCCCCCGCCCCGATCGACTTCCATGCATCATCATCCGTCCATGTTTGGCCACGCGAAGGAAGACAGCGTGGCCGGATTCGTGGTGTTCCTCGTCGCGCTGCCGCTGTGTCTTGGCATCGCGATCGCCTGCGGTGTCCCGCCCGTTTCCGGCTTGATTGCGGGCATTGTCGGTGGGCTGGTGGTCCCATGGATCAGCCGATCCGCGCTCTCCGTGACCGGCCCCGCGGCCGGCCTCACGTCGATTGTGCTGGTGGAGGTGCAGCGGCTCGGGGGCGTGAATCCATTCCTGACCGCCGTCATCATCGCCGGCGCGCTCCAGCTCGTGCTCGGGATAGTGCGCGCCGGTCGCTTTGCGGCGCTCGTGCCGTCGTCGGTGATCAAGGGCATGCTGGCCGCCATCGGCATCACGATCATCATGAAGCAGCTGCCGGTGGCGGTGGGCTCCGATGGCGGGCTTTCGACGATACTGTCGCAGCACAACGCCGGCGCCGTGTCGATCGTCCTCGTATCGCTGGCGATTCTGTACGGCTGGAAGCACACGCCGTTGGCGAAAATCAAATTGATCTCGCCCGCGCTCGTGGCCGTCCTCGTCGCGAGCGGCATGGCCGCTGCACTGTCCTCGTCGCCTACGTTCGCCCTCGAGGCGCGCCACTTCGTGGACGTACCGCTGGGTGGCATCGGCGCGCTGTACAATGCGCTCCCGCGCCCGGAGTGGTCCGCATTTATGAGTCCGGCCGCGTGGATCGCCGGTGCGACGATCGCCGTGGTTGCCAGCATCGAAACGTTGCTGTCCCTGCAGGCTGTCGACCGCCTCGACCCGCTCAAGCGTCACAGCCCGCCGGATCGCGAACTGTTGGCGCAGGGTGCGGCGAATGCGGTTTCCGGTTTGCTCGGCGGCCTTCCGGTCACCGCGGTCATCGTGCGCAGTAGCGCCAACGTGGCGGCGGGAGGCCGTGAGCGCTTCTCGGCGCTTGTGCATGGCCTGTTGCTGCTCGGTGCCGTGCTCTTCGCGGGCCCACTGCTCAATCGCATTCCGCTCGCCTGCCTCGCGGCCGTGCTCATTCAGGTCGGCCTGAATCTCTGCAAGCCCGCGCTCTTCACCACTCAGGTCAAGCTCGGCCTCACCCAGTTGCTGCCGTTTGCGATCACGATCGCTGCGGTCCTCGCGCTCGACCTGCTCAAGGGCGTGATCGTCGGCATCTTCGTAGGCATCGCCTTCGTGCTCTACGAAAACTCGAAGCGCGCCGTCGTGGCCATGAAGGACGACGCCGGTGTCTGGCAGCTGCGCTTCCGTCGCGACGGCACGTTCGTGTCGAAGCCGGGCATCATGTCCACGCTGGATGAAGTGGAGGATGGCGAAACGGTCATCATCGACGGTACCGATGAGTACATCGACCACGACGTCAAAGAAGTGCTGGCCACGTTCATCGAAGACGCGCACCATCGCAACATCACGGTGACCGTGCGCGGCATCGACCTGACCACCACGTCCGCTGGCGGCGGTCACTAATCATGTCGGCCTCGGCGCAGCACGGCGCTGACGACGCGCACGAGGCCGACCCGGTTTCGCGCGCGCTCAGCGCAGCCCACGGGATTCTCCCCGATCAAGGACCGATCGGGGTCTTCATTCACCACAATACGCTGCACGCGTTTCAGCACCTGCCGTTTCATGCGGGCGTGCAGCAGGGCGCTGCCGCGCTCGGCGCGCAACCGTATTGCAGCTTGCGCGACTTTCGCGCGGCGCTGGCGGTCGGACGCGTGGCCGAGTCGGACGTGCGTCACGAGATCGGCCGTTTCCTGATGGCGAGCGCGGACGGCATGGTCATGCCGGGTTTGTCGCGTGGCGAACTGTGGGCGCAACTCACGCTCACCGATGCCGACAGCGACGAGGCCGCGGCACTTGAGTATCTCATGCGCGCGGGGGCGGCCCGGTCGTGTGACGAGCCGGCCTTGTGGGCGGCGTGCCTCGAACGGGTGTCGTGCGGACCGCGACGCTCGCCACCCGACACCCGACGCCTGCAGCGCCACCGAGACATTCTGGTGGCACACGGCCATGTTGATACCGATGTCGCCGTGCACGGCGAGCTGATTCGGTTGTCGTCAGGCTTCCTCGATCAGGGGCAGGCGCAGGTAAGCGCGCCCTATCGGGAGAAGGGCTTTCTGCGCGCCGTGTCCGAGGGGTATGCCCTCGGGGCCTCCGCGCCGCGCGCCTGCCGCGGCGTGGACGTCGCCATGCGCGCCGTGTTTGCGGCGCACGAGACGCCGCGCGCGGTGATTGAGCGCATGCTGTCGGCCCTTGGTGTCGAGGGCGACGCCGTGGAGCCGTTCCTCCTCGCCACCGCGCTCGCGCTGCCCGGATGGACCGGGATGTTCGCGCGGCTGCAACGCCACCCGGAGGAGCAGGCCGAGGGCGCCGCGGTGTCGCTCGAGGAGTTTCTCGCGGTGCGGCTCCTGCTCGAGCATCGGGCGGTGTTGCGCGCCTGCGCCACGGCCGGGCTGCCGCCCGAGTGGCCCGCCCTGCAGCGACTCGCGCCGCCGCTGCCGGCGCCCGCCGTCGTGCTTGATGCCTGGTTGCTCTTCACGCTGTGCAGCGCGACCCGTCGCGATGCCGACGCGGTGCGCGCGCTCCCTGACGACTCGCTCGCGACGCTGTGGGCGGAGTGCCTGGCGTGTACCGACCTGGCGCGCCGTCAGATCTTTCAGGAGGCCTACGAGCGTTCCTACCGGACGGTGATCCTCGATGCCGTCGCCGCACGTCGCGCGCTCCCCGAGGAGACGCCGAGTGCCGATCGCCCGCGCGGCCAGTTCGTGTTCTGCATTGATGAGCGCGAAGAGTCGATTCGTCGCGCGCTCGAAGA
>CAMBRJ010000220.1 GCA_945870175.1 Gemmatimonas phototrophica | reverse complement strand
GCATCCAAGTTCTCTGGCGACATCCGGATGCTACAGGCGTTCGGCGAGATCGAGGAACCGTTCGAGAAAAACCAGATCGGATCGTCGGCGATGGCGTACAAGCGGAACCCAATGCGCTCCGAGCGGATCGCGTCGTTGGCGCGCTTTGTGTTGTCGCTGGAGCCCAATGCAAATCAGACGCACGCGGTCCAGTACTTCGAGCGCACGTTGGACGATTCCGCCAATCGCCGTCTGGTGATTCCCGAATCGTTTCTCGCCACCGACGCCATTCTCGTGTTAATGCAGAACGTGGTGCGCGGACTCGAAGTGCATCCGGCCCGCATCCGACGTCGGGTGGACGACGAGCTCCCGTTCATGGCGACCGAAGAGATCATCGTGCGGTTCGTTCGCGCCGGTGGTGATCGCCAGGAAGCCCACGAGCTGATTCGCGGTCACAGCATCGACGCCGCGCGCGCCGTCAAGGATGGCGCGCCGCGCAACGACATGCTGGAGCGACTCGCCGCCGACCCGGCATTCGGCGTTCCACTCGAGGACTTGCTGGCGGTGACGCAGCCCACGCGCTTCGTGGGTCGCTCCCCGGAACAAGTTGTGGAGTTCCTCGACGAGCACGTGGCGCCCTGGCTCGCGCGCGAGCGCGCCGGCGTCGAAGTGGAGGAGGTTCGCGTATGAGCACGGGCCTTCCGGTCGCACTGCTCGAAACGTCGCTCCCGCTTCCACTCGTGCGTCGCGGGAAGGTGCGCGATGTCTACGCGGTGGATGACAATCGTCTGCTGCTGGTAACGACGGATCGCATCAGCGCGTTCGACGTCGTGATGAGCGAGGCGATTCCGTACAAAGGTGCCGTGCTCACGCAGCTCACCGCGTGGTGGCTGTCGCAACTCTCGGGCGTGGTCGAGCATCATTTGCTCTCCGCCGACACCGACGAAATCGTGCGCGACGTGCCAGTCCTCGCCCCGTATCGCGAGGCGCTCGCCGGCCGCAGCATGTTATGCGTGCGGGCCGACGTCGTGCCGATCGAATGCGTCATTCGCGGCTACATCACCGGCTCGGCGTGGAAGGAGTATCAGGCGCATGGCACGTGGGGGGGCGAGGCGCTTGCCGTCGGGCTGCGCGAAAGCGACCGTCTCGATCCGCCGATCTTCAGTCCTGCCACCAAGGCGGAAACGGGGCACGACGAGAACATTACGATCGCCAGTGTCATCGCGTCGGTCGGAGCCGATACGGCCTCCACACTCGAGCGTCTGGCCCGCACGGTCTACGAATTCGGACGCGCCACCGCCGAGCCGCGAGGGATCATCGTGGCCGACACGAAGTTCGAGTTCGGCTGGCGCGACGGCCGTCTGCTCTTGATCGATGAAGTGCTCACGCCGGACAGCTCACGTTTCTGGCCGGCCGACAGCTACACGCCGGGTCGCGGCCAGCCGAGCTTCGACAAGCAGCCGCTCCGTGACTGGCTCGACGTGGAACGTCGGGCCGGACGTTGGAACGGTGAATCGCCGGCCCCGACGCTTCCTGACGACGTCATCCGCGCGACGAGCCGCCGCTACCGCGATGCCTTCACTCGACTCACCGGGGCACCGATGGATCTGGCGCGCCTGGGACTTCCCGAGGACTCCGTTTGATGTTCGCGCGTGAAGGCTATGCGCTGTTGCTCGCTGCCGCCGGATTGGCCGCGCTGACGTTCGCGGCTGCGTTGCGCTTCCGTTCGTGGCCGTGGTGGCTCGCGGGATACGTGTTCACGCTCGTCGCCCTCTCGATCGCGTGGGTCTATCGGACTCCAGCTGGTGTGCCCTCATGAACCGCTCGGAACCCCGCGGCACCGACGGCGTGGAGCGTCCGCGCCGCCCACGGCCACGGGCGGCCGTAGCGCTTCCCAATGGCTTCACGCTGGCGAACCTGTTCTTTGGTATCTTCGCCATCGTGGCGGCCTCCCGCGGTGATTTCGACGCCGCCGCGCGCTTCATCGTATTCGGCGCCATCGCGGACACGTTGGATGGTCGCATCGCCCGGGCCACGAAATCCGGCACACGATTCGGAGAAGAACTCGACTCGCTCGTGGATGCCATTTCGTTCGGCACCGCGCCGGCGCTCATCATGTACTTCGCGGTGTTCCAGAGCACGCGATGGGAGTGGATCTTCTGTTTCTTCTTCACGGCCTGCGCCGTGATGCGCCTGGCGCGCTTCAACGTGGAGCAAGCGGGCACGAAGAACACGCATTTCACGGGACTGCCCAGTCCTGCCGCCGGCATGACCCTCGCGACGTACTACTGGTTCAGCCAGACGCCGCTCTATACCGAGACGATGATCGGCGACCTGCCGTGGCATCAGATGCTGCGCTGGGTCATGCTCGGTCTCGGCATGTTGATGATCAGCAACGTGCAGTACGCCAAAGTGCCGACCGTGAACTTTCGAACGGTCAACGGAATCCTCGGTTTTCTGTTGGTCGTCGGCACCTTCGTGGGCGTCATCTTCCTGCCCAAGAAGTTCTTCTTCCCGGCGCTCATGGCCTATGTGCTGTACGGCATCGGCCGCACCGTTTTTCTCGGATTGCTCGATCGCATCCCCAGTGCGCGTGAGGATGACGACGCGGCTGAGGAGGACCTCGAGGAACCCATCGACCCCCGACGCCGTCGTCGACGCCGTCCTCCTTCACGACAGAACATCGCGCCGGATGCCGGCCGCGAGGAGCCCTTGGTATGACCCGTTTCCGCTGCGCCATCCACATCGTTCCGCGTCGCGGGATCCTCGATCCCCAAGGCAAGGCAGTTGCTGATGCCCTCCACTCGCTCGGTTTCGCCGACGTCAGTGACGTGCGTGTCGGACGCCACGTGATCGTGGAGACCGAAGCCGCGACGGCGGACGCGGCCCGTGCGCGCATCGTCACCATGTGCGAGAAGCTGCTGGCCAACCCGGTAACCGAAGATTTCGAGATCGCATCGGTGGAGCGCGCGTGAAGGCCGGCATCGTTCGGTTTCCCGGTTCGAACTGCGACGAGGACGCGTATCACGCGATTGCTGATCACCTTGGTCAGGAGGCGGTGTATCTCTGGCACAAGGATCACGATCTCCAAAACGTCGATCTCGTCATTCTGCCCGGCGGTTTCAGCTACGGCGACTATCTGCGCGCCGGGGCGATCGCGCGCTTCAGTCCGATCATGCAGGAAGTCATCGCCTTCGCCAAGCGCGGAGGACCGGTACTCGGAATCTGCAACGGATTCCAAATCGCGTGTGAAGCGGGGCTCCTGCCTGGCGCACTCTTGCGGAACGCCAGTCTGCGTTTCGTGAGCGCTCCGGTGCACCTGCGCGTCGAGTCGATCGCCACGCGCTACACGTCGCAGTATCACATCGGTCAGGTCATCTCGATTCCCGTCGCCCACGGCGACGGTCGATTTACGGCCGATGCCGATACACTGGCCCGACTCGAAGGCGAGGGGCAGGTCGTCTTCCGGTATGTCAGCGCCGAGGGCGAGGCCACCGCATCGGCCAATCCCAATGGCTCGCTCCGCAACATCGCCGGCATCGTGAGTGCCGAGGGCAACGTGCTGGGCATGATGCCGCACCCTGAGCGCGCGCTCGACGCGACGCTGGGCTCAACCGACGGCGTGCCGTTGTTCGCGTCAATCCTGGAATCGATGCTCGCTGAGGTAAAGGCATGACCGCCGCGTCCAACGCACGTCCCGTGGAATCACGTCCGGGCGACCCGGTGATCACCCCAGCCCTAGTCGCCGAACACGGCATCACCGAGTTCGAGTACGAGCGCCTACTCGCGATGCTTGGCCGGACGCCGACGTTCACTGAACTTGGCATCGTGAGCGCGCTCTGGAGCGAGCACTGCTCCTACAAGCATTCGCGTCCCATGCTGAAGACGCTGCCCACGAAGGCGCCGTGGGTGCTGCAGGGGCCCGGAGAGAACGCCGGCGTCATCTCCGTCGGTGACGGGTGGGCGATCGCGTTCAAAATCGAGTCGCACAACCACCCGTCGGCCATCGAGCCGTATCAGGGGGCGGCCACCGGCGTCGGCGGCATTCTGCGTGACGTGTTCACGATGGGCGCGCGGCCGATCGCGCTGCTAAACTCGCTGCGCTTCGGTCCGCTCACGTCGAGCCGTGTGCGTTGGCTCTTCGCCGGCGTCGTGAAGGGCATCGGCGACTACGGCAACTGCGTGGGCGTGCCGACCGTCGGCGGTGAAGTGGTGTTCGATCCGTCGTACGAAGGCAATCCGCTCGTGAACGCGATGTGCGTTGGTCTCATGCGCGAGGATGAGCTCATCACCGCCGCGGCGTCCGGTGTCGGCAATCCGATCATGGCCGTGGGGGCACGCACCGGCCGCGACGGGATTCACGGCGCGTCATTCGCCTCAGAGGATCTGTCCGCATCCAGCGAGGCCAAGCGCCCGATGGTACAGGTCGGCGATCCCTTCACCGAGAAGCTGCTGCTCGAAGCGTCGCTCGAACTGATTCGCAGCGGACACATCGTCGCGATTCAGGACATGGGCGCTGCCGGTCTCACGTCGTCGTCGGCCGAGATGGCCGAGCGTGGCGATGTCGGTGTTACCATCGACGTCACGAAGGTGCCCGTGCGCGAGCAGGGCATGACGCCGTATGAGATTCTGCTGTCGGAATCGCAGGAGCGGATGCTCGTGGTCGCGAAGCTGGGGCATGAGGAGGATGTGCGCGCGATTCTGGCCAAGTGGGATCTCGAGGCGGCGGTGATCGGTGAAGTCATCGCCGAGCCCGTATACCGCGTGACGGAAGGCGCGCGCGTGGTGGCGGAGTTCCCCGGCTCGCGCCTGGTGACCGAGTGCCCGCAGTACGTGCTCGAGCCGCGCGAGAGCGAAACCTTGAAGGCGGCGCGGGGCCGTTCGGCTCATTCGGTCGCTCCCCTCGACGAGGAGCGCGACCACGCGTGGACGCTCGAGCGCCTGTTGTCGTCGCCGACCATCGCCAGCAAGAAGTGGGTGTGGCAACAGTATGACTCCACCGTGCGCACCAGCACGATGCGTGGTCCAGGTAGCGATGCTGCCGTGGTGAAGCTGCGCGGCACCGACAAGGCGATTGCGCTCTGCATCGATGGCAACGGCCGACACGTCGCGCTGTCGCCCCGGAACGGGGGCCGCGCGGCGGTGTCCGAGGCGGCGCGCAACGTGGCCTGCACCGGCGCCCGTCCCATGGCGATCACCAATAACCTGAACTTCGGCAATCCGACAAAGCCCGAAGTGTACTTCCAGCTGAGCGAAGCGATCGCCGGAATGGGTGAGGCCTGCACGGTGCTCGAAACACCGGTGACGGGTGGCAACGTCTCGCTCTATAACGAGAACCCGCAGGGGGCGATTCATCCGACGCCGACGATCGGCATGGTCGGTCTCATCGAATCACTCTCCCATGTCACGCCGTCGGGCTTCCAGACGGCCGGCGATGACATCGTCCTCCTGGGCGACTGCACCGACGAGCTCGGAGCCAGTGAGTACCTGCTGGAGATTCACGGACTCACGATCGGCGAGCCGCCGGTGTGCGAGCCGAAGCGCGAGCGCGTGCTCATCGACGCGCTGCTAGAATCCATTCGCGGCGGCCTCGTGCGCTCGGCGCATGACTGCAGTGATGGTGGGCTGGCCGTCGCCCTGTCCGAGTGCGCGATGGCCGAT
>CAMBRJ010000219.1 GCA_945870175.1 Gemmatimonas phototrophica | reverse complement strand
CAGGTCACGACATGGCGCGAGCTGTCGTACAACTGGTGTCTGCGCACGCGCAACTTCGACCGTCTCGAAGCGCTGCCGGCGTGGATTCAGAAAACGATGGCCGAGCATGTGCGCGACCCCCGGCCTGTCCTGTACGACCTGGCAACGCTGGAGTCGGCGCAGACGCATGATGCGCTCTGGAACGCGGCGCAACGCGAGCTCGTGCAGCAGGGCGTGATCCACAACTATCCGCGCATGCTGTGGGGTAAGACGGTGCTGCTTTGGACGGAGGACTACGAGCAGGCACGCTCGTGGCTGTACCGGCTGAACGACAAGTACGCGCTCGATGGCCGCGATCCGAACAGCGTGGGCGGTATCATGTGGTGTCTGGGCTTGTGGGATCGGCCGTGGGGCAACAAGCCGATCTGGGGTGGGATCCGACCCATGGTCACCTCGCGCGCGAAGCTCAAGTTCGACGTCGCCGGGTACATCCGGCGTGTGGGCTCACGTAGCGCCGCCCCGTCCGTTCCGCGCGCCGGCACGCTGCTGTAGCCCATTCGGAGCGGCTACTTTTCCACGATGACGACACGCCCTGCCCCCGATCCCACGGTCATCCCGGCCATCGCCGCGGTGCACACCGCCGCCGCGCGCTTGCGCTCCGTACTGGCACCAAGCCGTGTGATTCGCTCGGATGCGCTGTCGGCGGCGTTCGGCGTGGAGGTGCTCTTCAAGCTGGAGCTCGAGAATCCCACGGGCTCGTTCAAAGTGCGCGGCGCGTACAACGTGCTGGCGGGATTGACGGCGGAGGAGCGCGCGAAGGGGGTGGTGGCGTCGAGCGCTGGCAATCACGGGCTGGGGGTGGCGTATGCGGCGAAGGCGTTCGAGACGCCGGCCACGCTGTACGTGCCGATCACGGCGCCGCAGGTGAAAAAGGACGGCATTCGCGCGCTCGGCACGATCGTGAACGACGAGGCCGCCGACTACGATGCGGCGATGGTCGTGGCCAAGGCCCATGCGGCCCGCGAGGGCATCCGCTTCATCAATCCCTGCCTCGGCCTCGATTTGCTGGCTGGCCAGGGCACGGTCGCCTTGGAGCTGTTGGGCCAGGTGCCCGACCTGCACACCGTCGTGATCTGTACCGGCGGCGGTGGTCTCCTGGGCGGCATGGGGGCGGTGCTGCGTGCGCTGGCGCCGCAGGTGCGGATCATCGGGGCACAGAGCGTGGAAACGTCGGCCATGGCGCAGAGCCTCGCCGCCGGCCGCGTAATCGACACCGTGGTCACGCCCACGCTGGCCGATGGACTGGCCGGCCAGATTGACGCCGACGCGCTGCACATCGGACAGTACTGCGCGGACGACATGGTACTCGTGACGGAGGCCGAACTGGGCGAGACAATTGCCTGGCTACACCGGGCGACCGGCATGGCGGTGGAGGGGGCTGGCGCGGTGACTGTGGCGGCGATGCGACACGGCAAGATTGCGGTGACCGCCGGGCCGATCGTACTGCTCGTCAGCGGTCGGAACATCGACCCCTCGACGTTGCAAGCCCAGCTGAATCACTTTCCGGGCTGAACCACCGCCGCGGCATGGATTGGCGGTGGCAGAGGCACGAAAGCCTCCCGGATGCACCCGGGAGGCTTTCGAACAACTGTCACACTGGCGGCAGAATACGACGTCCACCGATGCAACGTCAACGCGCGATGATCAGCGAGCCGACGACTCGTCGCTGCGAGGCATTACGGGTGCACGATCACCCAGCGGCGCGGCCGGTTGCGACCGATCGCCATCGTGGGCGACCTGCATCGGAACTTCCCGCTCCGCATTCTTGCCATTCATTCGCGCTTCACGGGCGGCCGCACTGCGCGACTCTCCGCCTTCACGGCCAATGGCCGCCATATGCACGCGATCGCGACTGACGGTGACACCGCCCTTGCGACCGGCATTCCGGGCTTCGTCGGACGACCATTCGTGCGCCGTTCCCTTTTCGTGGGCTGCTCGCCCACCTTTGCTGGCGATCTCACGCTGACGCGTGGGATCCATAGACGCGAATCCGCGTCGGCTTTTCCCGGTCATACGCCCCCCGGCATCCGGCAGTACTGAATTAGTGCGACGAGCCGGGACGAGACGAAGGGCATCCGTCACAGAACCAGCATACCGCGGCGATCGGACTCCCTCCCTTGCAAACATCAGGCCGCTTTTCGCGATCGACGCCAGCATCCTCATGCCGCGCACGCATTGGGCCGCGCTCACCTGTTGCGCGGACCGCCGGTGAACTGGCGCGGGAGGTTTTCTGCCTATATTGCCGCCATGCCGCTGCTCGTCCGCTTCCTCGGAACCGCCGCCTCCCGTCCCACCGTGGAACGGGGGGTCAGCTCCCTCGCCATCATTCGGGAAGGGGCCACTTTGCTGTTCGATTGCGGGGAGGGAACGCAGCGCCAGATGATGCGCTTCGGGATCTCCTTCGCGTTCGAAGAGCTGTTCTTCACCCACGTGCATTCGGATCACATTCTTGGCCTGACCGGCCTGGTCCGCACCATGGCGCTTCAGGGAAGAACCGAAGTGCTGAGATTATTTGGTCCGCGTGGCGCCAGTAAAACGTTGCGTCAATGCATCAGCTTGGGTGGCGAGCGCGCCACGTTTCCGATCGACATCACGGAGCTTGATCCTGGCGAGTCGGTCAAAAGGCCCGACTTTCGCATCGATGCGTTCGCGGTGTCCCACGGCCCATCCCCGTCACTTGGCTATGCCTTGGTCGAGGAGGAGCGACTGGGTCGCTTCAATCCGGACCTCGCGCGTGCCATGGGTATTCCCGAGGGGCCGCTCTGGGGGCGTATTCACAAGGGGCAGTCGATCACGCTCGATGACGGCCGCGTGATCGAGCCGGCGGTGCTCGTGGGCGAGCGACGCCGCGGTCGACGCATCGTGGTCACCGGAGATACCCGCCCCTGCGAGAACACGATCGCCGCCGCGCAGGACGCCGACCTGCTGATTCACGAGGCCACGTTCGCCGATGACGAGGCGGCGCGCGCCCTCGAGACGGGGCACAGCACCGCGCGGGAAGCCGCCGAGGTGGCCCGACAAGCCGGGGCACGCCGGTTGGTGCTCACCCACATCTCGGCCCGCTATTCGCGAGATGCCCATGAGTTGGAGCGCGAGGCCCGCTCGGTGTTTCCGCGCTCGAGCATCGCGCGCGACGGCACGGAGATCGAGCTGTCGCTCACCGAGGAGCTGGCGGCGGTGGCTGAGGCCGCGGATGCCGAGGCCTCGTGAACTGATCACGCGGCCCCGTTGAACTGATCACGCGGCCCCGTTGAACTGATCACGCGGAGATGCAGAGCGCGCAGAGGCCGCAGAGAACAATCAACATGATTTATTCTCCGCGTGCTCTGCGCTCTCTGCGACTCCGCGTCATCTGTTGAGGCAGCGACGCTGTTACTTCACCAACTGCTTGAGCCGGCGTAAACTCGGCACCCGCCACGCCACGGTGGCCACGACCACCAGTGTGGCCGCGCCGCCCACCACGACGGCCGTGACCGCGCCCCACCAGCGGGCCGTGAGCCCCGATTCGAACGAACCGATTTCGTTCGACGAGCCGATGAAAATCTGATTCACCGATGACACGCGACCGAGCAGCGCTTCCGGCGTGCGGATTTGTAGCATAAGGCTGCGAATGACCACGCTGATCATGTCGAACGCCCCCGCCAGCGCCAGCGCACCAAGCGACAGCCACAGGCTGCGACTGAGTCCGAACAGGATGGTACACACCCCGAACCCGGTGACCGAGATCAGCAGATTGCGCCCGGTGTGCGAGAAGGGCGGCCAGCGCGTGAGCGCGATGCTGGTGATCACGGCACCGACCGCCGGCGCGGCACGCAGCAGTCCGAGCCCCGACGGGCCGGTGTGCAGAATCTCGGCAGCGAACACCGGCAGCAGCGCGATCGCGCCACCGAACAACACCGAAAAGAGATCGAGCGTGAGCGCCGACAACAGCAGCGGTTCACCGAGCACAAAGCGCAGACCGCCGGTGATCGAGCTCAGGATCGGTTCGTCGGACACCTCGCGCACCGGCGAGCGATGGCGCACCGAGAACAACGCACCAACCGCGAAGGTCATCAGGACGGCATCGACGGCGTAGCCCAATGTCGTACCGCCGAGCGCGTAGAGACCGCCGCCCAGCGCGGGGCCCAGCACCGCCGCCATCTGCCAGCTGCCGGTGCGCCACGTGATGGCATTGCTATACAGCGTGCGCGGCACCAGCTCGGCGCTGAGCGCCTGTCGGGCCGGCTGCAGGAAGGCACGCGCCAGGCCACTGAGCACGATCACCGCGTAGATCGCGCGGACGCGCGCGGGCGCGGTGAGCGCGAGATCGCCGATCGGGGAGGGATGCGCCAGCCACCACAGCCCCACGGAGCAGAGTACCAGCACGGAGAGGGCCCAGAGGGCGATGCGGCGTCGATCGTGACTGTCAGCCACATGGCCGGCGAACAGCGACATGCTGATGGCCGGCAGGGCTTCGGCCAGCCCTACGATCCCGAGCGCAAGCGGATCGTGGGTGAGATCGTAGATTTGCCAGCCGACAACCGTGCCCTGGATCTGAATGCCGAGGGTCAGCGTGAACAGCGCCAGCAGATACCGGCGGAAGTTCGGAATACGGAGCGCCGCGTACGTATCGCTTGGCGCGTTGGGGGGCAGTCGCTCCACGCTAGCGATCGACGCGCGCTTCGTCTTGACGTTCTTCGAGCCGACGTCGGCGACGCGCCTGCGCCGCCTCATACCGACGGCCCTGCTCGTCGGTGTCCGGCTGCACGAGCGCCACCGGCACCGGGCGACCGTTGCGGTCGATCGCCACGAAGGTGAGGTAACAGGTGTTCGTATGGCGGCGCGCACCCGTGATGAGATCCTCGGCCTCCACGCGCACGCCGATCTCCATCGATGTGGTGCCCGCAAAATTCACGGACGCCAAACAGGTGACGAGATCTCCGACGTGGATCGGCTCGCGAAAATCCACGCGATCAATCGATGCCGTGACGCACGCGGAGCGCGCATGACGATACGCCGAGACGGCCGCCGCCTTGTCAACCATCGCCATGATCGCGCCCCCGAACGCATGTCCCAGACTGTTCGCATCATGCGGCATGATGAGTTCGCTCGTGACATGCTGCGAGGCGGACACCGGGCGGGACAAACGGGCGGGCAGCGAATCGGTCATCTGAGGCGTGAGAATGCAGTGGCCCGCAGCGGCGTTGACGGGCGATGCGGCCAGCTGGCGCGTTGGATGAGACCATCCAACGAAGTCGAGATATCAAACGCACGCGACAACGCGGCACGCGCCGCGCTGTCGATCGGTGGCGTGTCGAGCGGAATGAGCTGATACGCCGGTGCCGCCACGGTGGCGATCGGCCACTCGCGCGACTGGCCCACGGGGCCGCCGATCAGCACCAAGGCCAGCGCGTCACCATCGGCCGATGGCCGCGCAGCGACGTCGTACTTGGCGCGATCCCACGTCACCCGTGCCGAGTCCTTGGCCCACTCCGGCAGCGTGGCGCGCACGGACGTCCACCACACAGGGGCGTTCACCGTGATGGGCGGCAGATACAGCGCGAGGGCCTCACCATCGGAGCTCTGTCCCGGCACCATGAATGCCACCGCGGGATCTCGGCCGATGTCGGTCATC
>CAMBRJ010000218.1 GCA_945870175.1 Gemmatimonas phototrophica | reverse complement strand
ATCTCACGGTCAAAGCATCTTCCCAATCACGATGCCGATCGCAAAAATGCCGGCGCACATCATCATGAGCATCGCGGTGCCGAGCACCGACTTCGGCTCGACCGTGGCACTGGTCGCCGTGGCCGTGGCCATCTTGGTTTCTGTGCGGGCCTCCGGAATCGCGGCCATGATGTTCGCGGCAACGTGGGCCGGCGTGGTCATGCGACGACGCTGTTCCGTTTCCGTCGAAATCATCTTCCAGAGATCAACCTGCTTGGCATCGGCGCGGAGCGCCTCGGCTTCGCTGGTCTCACCGTCGAGCCACTGGTGGATCACAAGCGTTGGTCCGTCTGCCGCTACCAAACCGGGAAGCGCCACTTCGCGATCTGCCAGCGGACGATCAACAACCGGCGCGGCGTCGCGTTGCGGCAAATTCTGACCGAGGTTCCGGTCGTCGTGCGCTTCATGTCGGTCGAGCATCAGTCGTATTTCTCCTCGAGTAGAGTCTGAAGGGCTTCTCGTGCCCGATGCACGCGCATCTTCAGTGCTCCAACGGTTGTCCCCAAGAGATCCGCCATCTCCTCGTAGGAGCGTCCTTCAACATGTTTCATGATGAAGGCCTCCCGGAGTGACGGGGCCAACTGCGCGAGGGCTGAGTCGAGGTCCTGCCGCAGTTCTGTGCGGTCGAGGTCCTCATCGGGACTCGCGAAGGTGGAGGGCTGGTCGTCCTCTTCATAGCTCAGGTGCGTGCGCCGAATGTTCTTCAGCCAGTCCTTGCACCCGTTCGCAACGATCCGAAACAGCCAGGCATCGAATCGACCACGGACTTCACCCAGATGGTGATAGGCCTTGATGAAGGATGTCTGGAGAATGTCTTCGGCGACGTCGGGACTGCCCGTCATACCCAAAGCATGCCGATACAGCGGATCGCTGTATCGACCGATCAGCATCGCGAAGGCATCGCGTTCTCCCGCCAGAATGCGGGAGATGACGTCCTGGTCCGTATCGACGTCTGCGGGAGTGGGTTCTTCTTCCGTCATGGTCACGGCGCTAGGATAACGCCGTCTTGACGGTATTGGCACCCCTTCCGACAAACGAAGCGCGAAGAACCGTGCTGTTCGCCTCGTAGAAAAGACGAATGGCGGCGGGGGAGGTCACGCCGGTCGGGCGGGGAGTATCGGCACGTGATGGAATGCACTCCAGTGGTGATTGCGGATGAGTGAACCATGGGCATCAAGGTGGGGCGGTTCGTAGCGAACACAACCATGTCCTTGCGGCGCGGCACCGGTTCGTGGCGATGCGGTGCCCTCGTCGATTGCCTCCTGCAGCGCCTCCTGGACGCCGCGGACCAGACCGCAGGGAACGCCGACCGCCTCGAGCGCCGCCATCCAGTTGGCGGCCGGATGCGTCGCGACGGCCGCCGCGATGGCCGCCACCACGCGGTCGCGGTGCGCCACCCGACCGGCGTTCGTCGCCAACAGGGGATCGGCGGCGAGATCGGCGAGTCCGAGCGCCCGGGCGGCGGGCGGCCACTGCGGATCGGCTCCGACGGCCAGCACGAACGGCCGGTCGGCGGCCGCGAAGAGCTGGTAGGGCACCAGATTGGCGTGGGCGTTCCCCCACCGGCGGGCATCGCGCCCCGACACCAACGCGTTCTGCGCCACGTTCGCCAGCCCCGCCAGCGCCGACGCCCTCAGCGTGACATGGATCCGGCGATCCTCGACCGTGATGAGGCGATCTCGCCCCGCCAACGCCCCTAACACGGCGATCGCGGCGTCCTTGCCCGCCATGAGATCGACCAGCGCCACGCCGGTCTTCATCGGCGCTCCGTCGGGCTCACCCGTGATCGCCATCCAGCCACTTTCCGCCTGTACGACGAAATCGTAGCCGGGGCGCGTGCTGCTCGGACCGAAGCCGGAGATGGTGCACCATATCAGCCGTGCATTTTGAGCCAGCAATAAATCAGAATCAAGACCATATCGCGCCAAAACACCGGGAAGAAAGTTCTCGATGACGATATCGGCACCGGCGATTAGTTCGTGTAACAGTGCCACATCGTCGGCCGAGCGAAAGTCGGCCGCGAGCGACAACTTGTTGCGATTGGTGCTCAAAAAGTACGCGGACTCGCCGTCGGAGGCGAAGGGAGGCCCCCAGCCGCGGGTGTCATCGCCCGATCCGGACCGTTCAACCTTGATTACGTGCGCGCCGAGATCGCCGAGCGCCATGCTACAGTGCGGTCCGGCGAGCACCCGTGACAGATCGACGACTTTGACGCCTTCGAGCGGTAATGTCTTCATGATGTTTTTATGATGCTTTATTAAAGGCTCTATGAAGTAACTTTTGGGACACCGCGTCGGTACAGTGGCCACGATGCCGGTGGCCGCTCGCCTTCCCTATAATATGCGGTTCGCCTCGCAAATCACGTCCGTATACCTTGCATAGATGACTGAAAATCATATAGTTACCCCCGTTCTGGTGGGCGTGGACCATACTATTGAGGCCTGAGCAGTACCCTCGGTAGAAAAGTCGGACGACCACCTCTACCTCCATTGATGGCGGAAGGAGTGCGTTCGACCCATGGCCGATTTGCCGCAGGCTGACGACGACACGATCACCGAAGGTGACGCACCTCCTGCCAGTCCGGCTCCGCGCCGTGGCCCTGGGCATCGGGCTGCAGACGCACGCGACACCGCGGCCGAAATGGCGCAGCGGGCGCACGAGATCAGCTTGGAAGCTGGCAGCAAGATGGCCGGCGCCATGCGTGAGGTGATCGGAGCGGCGGCTGGGTTCAGCGCCTTCGCGATCGAGAGTGCGCGCGACCTGATCCACTACATGGTCCGTCGCGGCCAGATGGGGCAGGAAGAAGCCGAGGTGCTGATTCAACAGGCTGAAGCCGCGTACATCGCGAAGCACGGGTCCTTACCGATTCCCGGACCGAAGGCGCCGCCGCCCAAGCCGGTACCCCTCGGCCAGCTGCCCAAGGCGGTCACGGCTCCGGCTGCTGCCGCCGAGGCGGCCCTCGAAGCGCGGGCCGCCATGCGCATCGAGCCGCAAAAGCCGTCGGACAGGGTCACCTACGCGCCGCTTCCTCCAAAGCCGGCCCCGAAGCCGCCCGCTCCAAAAGTTGAAGTGGTAGAGGCCCAGCCCGAGGCCAAGCCGGCTCCGAAAGCCGAGGTCAAGGTTGTGGCCGTCGCCAAGCCGACACCGGCTGCTCCGGCCAAAGCGGCTCCGATGAAGGCGCCGGCACCGGCCAAGGCGCCGGTGAAGGCGCCGGTGAAGGCACCGGTGAAGGCGCCAGTGAAGGCCCCCGCCAAGAAGGCGGCCACGGCCCCGGCTAAGGCCCCCGCCAAGAAGGCGGCCAAGGCCCCGGCTAAGGCCCCCGCCAAGAAGGCGGCCAAGGCACCAGCCAAGGCCCCCGCCAAGAAGGCAGCCAAGGCACCAGCCAAGGCACCAGCCAAGGCACCAGCCAAGGCACCAGCCAAGGCACCGGCGAAGAAGGCGGCCAAAGCTCCCGCCAAGAAGGCGCCAACGAAGAAGAAGTAGTTCGACGTGTTCGTCGCGTCGGCACCGAGTCGCCTCGACTTCGGAGGAGGGTGGACAGATGTCCCACCCTATCCCGAAGAGCGAGGCGGCTTTGTTTGTAACCTCGCCATCGAACGGCGAGCCCGCGTCACCCTCCTCTCCGGACTCGCTGAGGCGAACCGTCTGCCGCTGGTCGCCGCCGCGCTGCGTCGCGCCGGTGCGGTGGGGCGGGTCACCCTGGCGAGCGACTTCCCGATCGGCGCGGGACTTGGCGGATCATCGGCGGCCGGCGTCGCGCTCGCGGCCGCCATCGCCGCCGCCCAGGGACAGCAGCCGGATCCCGCGTGGCTCGCCGAGTGGAGTCGCGCGCTCGAAGTCGAAGAGCTGGGCATCGCCGGCGGCCGTCAGGATCACTACGCCGCCGCCTTTGGTGGCGCGCTGGGGCTGACGTTCGGCGACCGCACGTCGGGCGACGGCGTGTCGGTGGAACAGATTCCGCTGTCGGCCACCGCACACGCCGCGCTCGAAGCACGCATCACCCTCGTATACACGGGTGAATCGCGCATGAGTGGGGACACGATCACGGCCGTGCTCGACGCCTACCGCCGTCGCTCGCCGCATGTCGTGGAGGCGCTCGATCGTATGGCCGTGCTGGCCCGCGGGATGCGCAGCGCCCTGCATGCGGCCGACGTGACCACGCTGGCCGCGCTCGTGGACGAACACTGGATCCATCAGCGCGCCCTTCATCCGCGAATCAGCACCGAACGCATCGACGCGCTCGAGCAAGCCGCCCGCGCCGTCGGCGCCCAGGGACTGAAGGCGCTCGGCGCCAGCGGCGGCGGTTGCGTGATGATCGTGAGCGATGCCGACGACGTCGCTCGCGTGGTCGAAGCCGTCTCGCCATTCGGCGACGTCTTGCCGTGGCGCATCGCCGCGCGTGGTGTAGAGGTGTCGCCGCTCTCGTCCGACGCCTAGACTTACCTCGTGACGTACCGATATCCGCTCGATCCCGTCGCGCTGACTGCATCGCTGGTCGCGATCGATTCGCGCAATCCGTCCCTCGTGCCCGATGGGCCGGGTGAACTTGCCTGTGCCACGCACCTGGCTGCCGTGCTGAATGCGTGGGGCTTCGCGGTGTCGCTGCAGGAGATCGCCCCCGGTCGAGCGAACGTGGTCGCGCGCATCGGTCCCAGCGGCCGCACGCCGCTCATCTTGAACGGCCATCTCGATGTCGTCGGCGTGGAAGGCATGTCGCACGCGCCCTTCGCGCCCGAGGTGCGAGACGCCAACCTGTTCGGGCGCGGGTCGACGGATATGAAGGGCGGCGTGGCGGCCATGTGCGTGGCCGCCGCCCGCGCCGCTGCGCGTGGTGCGCTGGCGAGTGAGATCATCGTCACGGCCGTGTGCGACGAAGAGTACGAGTCGATCGGCACGCGCGCGTTGCTGGCCCAGGGGCTTCGCGCGACCGGTGCGATCATTACCGAACCCACCCGCATGGCGATCGCGCCAGCGCACAAAGGCTTCGCGTGGATCGAAGTGGTGCTGCATGGACGCGCCGCCCACGGCAGTCGCTATGACGTGGGGATCGACGCCAACCGTCATGCCGGTCTGCTCCTGGCCGAACTGGATCGGTACGAACGCGACGTGCTCTCCCCCCGCGTGCACCCCCTGCTGGGCCGCGCCTCACTGCACGCGTCGTCGATCGTGGGCGGCACCGGCTGGTCGACCTACGCCGATCGCTGCACGCTGCACATCGAACGCCGCACGCTGCCCGGCGAGAGCGGGGAGCAGGTGCTCGCCGATATGCGCGCGCTGTGCGATGCCCTCTCCGCGTCGCGCCCGGGCTTTCAGGCCGATGTCTCGTTGGTGTGCGCGCAGCCTCCACTCGACCTCGCGCTCGATGCGCCGCTGATCGCGTCGGTGCGCGCGGCCTGCACGGCGGCTGGCGTGGCGCCCACCATCGCGGGCTTGTCGTGCTGGACCGATGCCGCCCTGTTCGCCGAGGCGGGGATTCCCGCGTTGTGTTTTGGCCCCGGCGATATCGCCCGCGCGCATTCGGCCACGGAGTGGGTGGAAGTCGCGGAGCTCGAACGCGCGACGGAGATACTGGAAGCGGTGTGCGCGGCGTGGGGACGGTAGCGGATCGCGCTCGGTGGTAGGACCCCGTCCCCATCA
>CAMBRJ010000217.1 GCA_945870175.1 Gemmatimonas phototrophica | reverse complement strand
GCTCATGATCGACGAGCGCACCTCCGACAAGAAGCAGCCGCTCGGCAGCGTGGAAGCCAACGCCTTGTTCGAGCAATCGCTCGCGTTGCTCAAGGCCGACGCCGAGGGGGATGCCTTCCAGCGACTGTTCCTGCAGTCGATCCAGAGCTCTCCGGAGCTGGCCGTGTTGGTGCGCCAAGTGGCGAAGGGGCTCGCGGGGGCCTAACGCGAGCGCGACGGTCGGCCGTTTCGTCCCGATTTCAGGGACGAACGGCGTCGGCGCTCTGGCCCTCACACGGTTTGGACCCCATCGTCCATACATGACACGCGCGCGGCACTGGAAAGTGTGGCTGGCGCTGGGCGCTGCGGCGTCGAGTGGGGCCTGTGTTGTCCCGTCCCTCCGGTCAAAGGCCGCCGTGGTGTCGCCGGCCGAGACGCGCTCGTTCGTGGCGCAGTTCGATACGCTCTGGACGCGATTCGACGAGGTGTATCCGTCGTTTGCCTACAAGCAGGTCGATTGGCGCGCCCAGCGTGCCGCCTATCGCACGCGGGCGCAGCGGGCGCGTTCGCAGGATGAGCTGATTGCTGTCCTCGTCGACATGCTCTCGCCGCTGCACGATCTACACGTCTGGCTCGTCGATCCTCGAGGGCAGGCCGTGCCCACCTTTCGACCATCCGTGCGCGCCAACTTCGAGCGCGGGCGCTGGGAGTCTGCGATGCGTGATGCGAGCTATCTCGCCCACACTCGCGATTTCGGCGAAGGCACGGTCGGCGGCTATGCGTATCTGTACATCGGTTCGTGGAAGGAGCCGGTGAATCAGGACGCGCTCGATCTTGCCCTCGCCCGCATGCGCGATGCGCCGGGATTGATCATCGACGTGCGCAGCAATGCCGGCGGCATCGATCAGACCGCCCTCGCCTTCGCCAGCCGCTTTACCACACGGGCTTTCACCGCGTCGTATGTGGAGATCCGTACCGATTCGCTGGTGAAGGACATCGAGATGCCGCTGGCCCGCACGATCGGTCCTCGTGGAGGCTGGCAGTTCACCCGTCCCGTCGTGGTGCTGTCGGGGCGTGGCGGCTTCAGCGCCACGGAAAGTTTTGTGGCCGCGATGCGCACCCTGCCACAGGTCACGGTGGTCGGCGACACAACCGGCGGTGCCTCGGGGAATCCGGCCACCTTCTCCCTCGGCAACGGATGGCACTTCACCGTGCCGCGCTGGCTGGAGTTCGGTCCCGACAAGCGGCCGATCGAGGGCCGCGGGGTGGCGCCGCATCTGGCCATGACGTGGGATCCGGCCAGCTACGACAGCGCGCGTGATCCGCTGATTGATGCGGCCGTGGGATTGCTGGGGGAGCGCAACGGCGTGTACCGTATCGCTCCGGTCTCGTCGCAGGACGCGCGCGTGGCGCGTACCCGCGGCGGCAGCGGCGACGCACGGCGCTAGCATCTGCCCGCTCCCCCTTCAGGACATTGCATGCTGATCGACAACCAGCCCGTCTGGGACGATGGCTCGTGGACCGCCTTCCCGACGCTGTCGGGCACGATCACCACGGGCACCTGTGTGATCGGTCTCGGTGGGAGCGGTCTCACGGTGATCGAGGAACTGCTGGCGCGCGGTGAGGATGTGGTCGGGCTCGACGCCAGCGACGTGGCCGCGGGGGCGGCCGGTCGCAACGGCGGCTTCCTGTTGGCCGGCGCCTATGATTTTTATCACGATGCGGTGCGCAAGCATGGTCGCGACCGCGCGCTGGCGATCTATCAGGCCACCCTCAGCGAGATGCAGCGTATCGCCGACGCGGCGCCGGGAACGGTGCGGTTCGTGGGCTCGCGCCGCATCGCGGCCGACGAGTGGGAGGTCGGTGATTGCCGAGCCCAGATGGCCGCGATGCAGGCCGACGGTCTCGCCTGCGACTGGTACGAGGCGGCTGATGGCGTGGGGATCACGTTTCCGGCCGACGCCGCATTCAATCCGCTGGCCCGCTGTCGCCTGCTCGCGACGAAGGCCGTGCAGGCTGGCGCACGGCTCTTCGCGCGCTCGCCGGTCACGGCGGTGCAGGGCACGCGCGTGGAGACGGCCGAGGGGACGGTGCACTGCCAACGGGTGATCGTGGCCGTTGACGGTCGGCTCGAGGTGATTCTTCCGGAATTGGCCGGGCGGGTGCGCACCGCGCGCCTGCAGATGCTGGCCACCGCGCCCACTAGCGAGATCACGGTACCGTGCCCGATGTACTACCGCGAAGGGTACGAGTACTGGCAGCAGTTGCCCGATGGGTCGCTCACGATCGGCGGCTTCCGCGATCTGGCGGGGCCCAGCGAGTGGAGCCTGGATGCGCGTCCCACCGCGCCGGTGCAGGAGCTGCTGGAATCGTTCGTGCGCACGCACCTGGGCGTGTCGGCGCCGATCACGCACCGGTGGGCGGCCTGCGCCGGCTTCACCGAGAGCGGACTGCCGCTCCTGGAGCAGGTCCGTGAGGGCGTCTGGGCGCTGGGAGGCTACTCGGGCACCGGCAACGTGATCGGGGCCCTCAGTGGTCGCGCCGTGGTCGCGGCGGCGCTGGACGGCAACCTCGCGCCGGCGCGGGTGCTGCACGGCCCCGAGTGGCGTACAACCACGACGGGTGGACGTGGCTAGATTGACCCGTTGATGCCGACTCGGCCGATGCCGATTCTCCAGCCTGCCGTCATGATCCCCGCTGCTCGTCGATGGTTTGAAGCGCTGGCCCTGAGTGCCGCCTGTGCCGTGAGCTCCGTGCTGCCGGCACAAGCGACGGGAGGCGCGACCGGTGGCGCGACGCCGAAGTCCGCCGCCATGCCGAAACTGCCCGCGCAGGCGCTGCCGGACTTCACGAAGGTGCCCACCACCTTCGAAGGGCTGTTTGCCGAACGCGAGTCGCGGGCGGTGGATGTGCTCGGCTATCTGCGTTGCCTCGAGGCCACGGTGAATGCGCTGCGTGCCGGCGCCCTCGGCGGCGTCGAACGTGGTTGGTCGCTGACCTGCATCAAGCAGCAGAACGAATGGCGCGGGATCTTCGGGGAACTCATCGACACGCCCCCGGGCATGCGCGTGAAGGTGCAGTTCGCGCTGCGCAGTCCGGGCCCCACCCCCAAGACGCGCAGTGGCATGGTGGTGCGCGATCCGGTGGATACGGTGCTGGCCAGCGGGACGGCGCGCGCGTTGCTGCGTGGACTGGCCGCCCCCGCGCCGGGCAATGGGCTCGGCCAATTCGTGCCGGTCACGCTCGCGCAGAAGACTTTCACCGAAGTGTGGTTCGTGCCGTCGGCGAACACTCCCGAACGGGCCGTGGTTGGTGGCGATTCGCTGATTCAGATGTCGAGTGACGGCGTGCGCGAGCTGGGGCACGCCTCGAGCACGCCGAAGATGCGGGTGCTTTCCATACCGGTAGGCGGCACGACGTATACGCTCGAAAGCAGTGAAGTCCGGATCCCCCTGCTCACGGAGTTGATGTTGGCCCATCTCGCGATTGATGTGGTGCGCGAGGTGCGGGTGCGGACCCGTGAGTACGATGCGATCCTCACACGCGCCACACGGCAGTGGACTTTCGTGAAACGATGATCAGGACCGTCGTCATGGCCTCACTGGTTGCGCTCACCTGGCATCCGCCCATACCGGTCGGCGCCGATCAGACGTTGCCGCCCTGTCCCGATTCGCCGAACTGCGTGTCCACCGACGCCACGCGCGCGTCGCAGCGTGTGCCCACGGTGCCGTTTACCGACGCGCCAGCGGCGGCCCTGATGCGCGCCAAGGCCGCGCTGCTGGCCGAGTCGCGCACGACGGTCACGATCGAGCGCGAGGGATACCTGCACGCCGAGTGCCGAAGCCTGGTATTCCGCTTCGTCGATGATGTCGACCTCGTGGTCGATCCGGTGGCCCACGTGTATCGTTTTCGGTCGGCGTCGCGAGTCGGTCGCAGCGACCTTGGCGTGAATCGCAAGCGCATCGCGCGGATCTCGGCGCGTCTTGCGCCGCCGCCTATCACCTCGAAGTAATGGAGTCGCGCCCGATGTCGTTGGTACTGCGAGCCGCCACCAGGGCGGATGTCCCCGTGATCCGGGACCTGATCGAGGGGTTGGCGGAGTATGAGAAGCTGCGTCATGAATGCATCGCGACTGATGCGCTGCTCGATGCGGCGCTGTTCGGGGCACGACCGTACGCCGAAGTGGTGATCGCCGAGTGGGAGGGCGCATCGGCGGGCTTTGCGCTGTTCTTCCACAATTTCTCGACGTTTCTTGCGCGCCCCGGGATTTATCTCGAGGATCTGTTCGTGCGCCCGCAGTATCGTGGGCATGGCATCGGCAAGGCGCTGCTGCAGTATCTCGCACAGCAGGCCGTCTCGCGCGATTGCGGACGTCTCGAGTGGTCGGTACTCGATTGGAACGTGGACGCCATCGGGTTCTATGAAAAGCTCGGGGCGCGCCCGCAGGATGAATGGACCGTCTACCGCGTGACGGGCGACACGCTCACGCAACTCGCCAACGGAGCACGCTGAACGTGGAACCGGCGTCCTTCAGCCACTCGGCGCTCTCGCGTCGCGAGGTGCTGCGACTGCTCGCGGCCGGTATGGCCGGCAGCGCCGTGTTGCCGGCGTTGGCGGCGGCCGCGTCGACGGCGGATTCGCGTCACGTCGCCGCGCGTCGCCGCATTGGCCGTATCGGGTTGCAGTTGTACACCGTACGCAGCGCGCTGGCGAAGGACATCGAAGGGACGATCGCGGCGGTGGCGGCGGCCGGCATCACGGAGCTCGAGTTCGCCGGCTACTACGGCAAGACACCGGCGTGGTGGTCGGCGTTGCTCAAGCGGCACACGCTCACCGCCCCCGCGACACACGAAGCACTGCCGGTCACTGACGACGGGTGGCCTGCCATTTTCGATCGTGCCCACGGGATGGGCCACGAAATCGTGATCGTGCCATTCGTGGGCAATAACTATCGCGGCACGCGCGACAACTGGATGACGCTGTCCGAGCGGCTCAACACCGGCGCGCAGAAAGCCAAGGCCGCGGGGCTGCAGTTTGCGTATCACAACCACGATTTCGAGTTCGCGCCGGTGGGTGACACGACCGGCTACGAGATTCTCACGGCCAACACCGACGCGTCGCTCGTGAAACTCGAGCTCGACCTGTACTGGGCGGTGAAGGCGGGACGCGATCCACTCGAAATCATGACGGCGCACAAAGGGCGCGTGATCTGCTGCCATGTGAAGGATGCCAGTGCGGCCCCCGAGCGGACGATGCTCGACGTGGGCGCTGGAACGATCGACTTCAAGATGCTCCTGGACAAGGGCCGAGCGCTCGGCCTCACGCATTGGTTCATCGAACACGATCAGCCAACTGATGCCTTGGCGTCCGTCAAGGCCAGTGTCGCCGCCATGTTGAGGTACTAAGTCATGAAACAGATCATTTCGCGATGCGCCGCCGCCGCGCTCGTCGCGGCGGCGCCGCCGCTCGTGGCACAGCGCGCGCCGGTCGGGCCGGCCACACGATCGTACGTGAAGGTCGATACCACTGTCCTCGCGCTCACGAACGTGCGCGTCATTGACGGCACCGGCGCGGCCGCGCGTGAGGGACAGACGATCATTGTGCGTGATGGCCGGATCGCGGCGGTCGGTGGCGCCGGCAGTATCGCGATACCCAGCGGTGCGCAGGTCATGGATCTCGCCGGCAAGAGCTTGATCCCCGGCCTCGTGATGGTCCA
>CAMBRJ010000216.1 GCA_945870175.1 Gemmatimonas phototrophica | reverse complement strand
CCAGTTGAGGTCACGCGCTTCCAGTCCGCGCCCCAACAGCGCCTCGCGCGGGCCGATCACCACCGCGCGTTCACCAGGCACGATCTCCACCACAAACATCGGCTCGGCGAATCCACCCGGCAGTCCCTTTCGCTGGCCGATCGTGTAGCGCGCAAACCCCTGATGTTCGCCGATCACTTCGCCGCTCACCAAGCGCAGCGGACCGACCGAGAGGGCAGGGGCGTCAGCGCCAAGCTGTTCCTCGAGCACACGGACATGATTGCCGTCGGGCACGAAGCAGATGTCCTGGCTCTCCGGCTTCTCCGCCGTGCGTAGCCCAAAGCGACGCGCGATCTCGCGCGTTTCCGCTTTGGTTTGATTGCCCACCGGCAACACCAGGCGTGACAGCACCGGGCGCTCGATGCCCCACAGGAAATAGCTCTGGTCCTTGGCCGGATCGAGGCCACGCAACATCACGCGTCCGTCGCGGCCGTCGGCCAGCGCCCCCATGCGCGCGTAGTGTCCGGTGGCGAGCCACGGCGCGTCGATGTCGTCAGCCTTGTGCAGCAAGTCGCGGAACTTCGTGAACGTGTTGCAGCGCACGCAGGGAATCGGCGTGCGGCCGCGCGCGTACTCCTGCACGAAATCGTCGAGCACGTCGTGCCCGAAGCGATCCACCAAGTTGGTCACGTAGTGCGGGATGCCGAGCTTCTCGCACACGCGTCGCGCGTCGCTGGTGCTGTCGAGCGAACAGCAGGGACGGTCGGGAATATCCTTGCCGTCTTCGTGCAGCTTCATCGTGACGCCGACCACGTCGCACCCGGCTTCCACCAGCACCGCTGCCGCGACCGACGAATCCACGCCGCCACTCATCGCCACCAGCACGCGCTCTCCCTTCTGCGGCAACAGGCCGTGCACCGACGCGTTTGACATCACGCCGCTCAGAATTCGACGGGCTCGAACGCGCATGACGCGCTCGTCGCCTTGCCCACGCGCGACTTCTCGGCCAGTGTGGTGAGCACGTCGAGGGTGCGCTGCACGTCGGCATCCGTACTCAGACAACCCAGCGACAAGCGCAGCGCGGCGTTCGCGATGTCGGGTGACACGCCCATCGCGCTCAGCACGTGTGACGCCGACACGCTGCCGCTTTGACACGCCGAGCCCGCACTGCACGCAATGCCGCGCAGGTCGAGGGCCATCAGCATCGACTCGCTACTGGTGCCCGGAATCGACACGTTCGTGATGTGGGGGGCACGCGGTGCGCCTTCGCCATGAATGATCACGTCGGGAATCCGCTCGCGGAGCCCCTGCTCAAGCATCGCGCGCATCGTCGACAACCGCGCGTGCTCGACCTCGTGCTCGGCCAGCAGCAGTTCGGCCGCCGTGGCGAGACCAACGGCGAACGCCACGTTCTCAGTACCGGGGCGACGGCCACGATCCTGTGAGCCGCCGTGAAACATCGGCTCGAGTGGCGTGTCCCGGCGAATGAACAGCGCGCCGATGCCCTTGGGCGCGCCGAACTTATGTCCCGAAATCGTGAGCAGGTCGAACGGCGTCTGCCGGGCGTCGATCGAGACCTTGCCGAATGCCTGCACGGCATCGGTGTGAAACACCGCACCAGCGGCCTTGGCGTGGGCCGCCAACGTGGGTACATCTTGCATCACACCCACTTCGTTGTTCACCCACATCGCGCTGGCCACGGCCACGCGCCCGTCGAGCAACGAAGTGAAGTGCGCCATATCCACGAGGCCGTCAGGCGACACGCGCACGAGACGTTCTTCGCCGCCCTCATGGGCCACCTGATGGACCGCAGCGAGCACGGCTTTGTGCTCAATGGGCGTAGTGATCGCGGCATCGCGCCCCTGCGCGCGCAGCGTCCGGAAGGCACCCAGAATGGCGAAGTTGTCGCCCTCGGTACCACCCGATGTGAAGCACACTTCGTCGGCATGCGCGCCAAGACACGCGGCCACTCGCTCACGCGCCTCGTCGAGTGCCACGCGCGCTTCACGGCCCCAGCGATGCACACTGGACGGGTTTCCGAAGCGCGGGCCGAAGTAGGGCGCCATGGCGGCCATGACCTCGTCGCGCACCGGGGTGGTGGCGGCGTGGTCCAGGTACACGGGTTGCGTCATGCTCGTAAATTACAGGAAAATGTTCACGACCTGTATCCACTGCACCGCAAATCTTGGCCGGAACGAGGCCTTCGAGGCCTTTCCCGTGGGCTCCCGGCTGGCCTTCGACGCCGCCAAGGGGCGCCTGTGGGCAGTGTGCCGCGCCTGTGACCGCTGGAACCTCTCCCCCCTCGAGGAGCGCTGGGAGGCCATCGAGGCCATGGAGCGCCGCTTCCGCGACAGCCGCTTGCGCGTTAGCACCGATAACGTAGGACTCGCCCGCTTGAAAGAAGGCGTCGACCTGATCCGCATCGGCGAGCCGCAGCGCCCCGAGATGGCGGCCTGGCGCTATGGCGACCAGTTCGGCCGGCGTCGGAAGCGACAGATGCTGATCACCGGCACCGTCGTCGGCAGCGCCGTCGCGCTCGTGGGCGGGATGGTGGCCGTCGGCCTCAGCGTGGGCAGCTTCGCCGGCATCTACGCGAATGGCGGCATCTGGGACGCGCTGATCAACGGGCGGCAAAGTGTCTCCATTGGCAAAATTGCGCTGCCCGATGGAGAGTTGGTCGACGTGCAACGCAAGCACGCACGAATGAGTTCGCTCATGCGCGGGGCTGATGGCGGCCCGCTGCAGTTGCGATTGGAGTCCGTCACGGGCACACACGTACTGGTCGGCGATGACGCCATGAAAGCGGCGGCGCGACTGCTGCCGACGGTCAATCGCTTCGGTGGATCACGTGTTCAAGTGCAGGATGCGGTCTCGTTGCTTGACGAGGTGGGCGACCCCCTCTGTGTCCTGACCTCGGTACAGCAGCGTGTCGGTGCCAAAGTGGGCGATGAGCGTTGGGGGGCCGGCGACAGTGCGTGGTTCGGACGCTACGAGAGAAAGGGCGTGAAAAAGCTCCCCGGCACGCTGCATTCACTCGCTCCGCGTGATCGCCTCGCCCTCGAGATGGCGCTGCACGAGGAAAGCGAGCGCCGCGCGATGGACGGTGAGCTGGCCGCACTCGAACTCGCGTGGGCCGAAGCCGAGCAGATCGCGAAGATCGCCGACGACATGTTCCTGCCCGCGTCGATAAACGATCAGCTCGACAAGCTGCGGGATCGCTGATGTACTCCACCTGCATTCACTGCCGCAAATCGCTCGGCGCCAATGACGCCATCGAAGCGCTCCCCATCGGACGGCGGCTCGCCTTCGATGCGAAGAAAGGCAGGCTGTGGGTGGTGTGTCGCAGCTGCGAGCGGTGGAACCTCACGCCCTTCGACGAGCGCTGGGAAGCGATCGAGCAGAGCGAGCGCGCGTTTCGCGATACGCGCGTGCGCGTGAGCACCGATAATATCGGGCTCGCGCGCTTGGCCGACGGTACGGAGCTCGTGCGTATCGGAGAACCACAGCGCCCCGAGTTCGCGGCGTGGCGGTACGGCGATCAGTTCGGACGGCGACGGGTGAAGGCGATCGCTACGGGCGTTGGGATCACTGCGGCCGCCGGATTGTTGGTCAGTGGTGCCGTCGCCAGCGGCGTGGGACTGGCGGCACTCATGCCGGCGGTGCATGCGCTCAACATGTACGCGCTGGTGGCCGCGAATCAGCTGGCGCAGAAGCCCGTGGATCATCCCGACGGTGGTCGCTTCATGCCCATCGGCAACCCACGCATTGTCGCCAGCGATCGCGCGGCCGGATGGGCTATCGACATCGGCTACACCGCGCACTATCACGGCGCGGATCCGACCCTGCGCAACGGCGGCTACTGGTCGATGATGCGACGCCAAGAGGGCAAGAACGAGCTCGGACGCGTGCAACGGCACGGAGCCGATGCCATTCCGCTGTTGCGTCGGCTGATGCCACTCATCAATCGCGGCGGCGCGCGCCGCACGGTGATCACTGACGGCGTGTCGCTCATCGAGCAGGCCGGTGGGCCCGAACGCTTCGGCAAGTGGGCCGCCGGCATGCGCCGCGAATGGGCTGCCAAGAGCACCTTCGGCGACACCGGCGATCTTTCCGCCATTCCCGTTGCGGCGCGCCTTGCCTTTGAAATGGCGATCAACGAAGACGCGGAACGCGAGGCGCTCGAGGGCGAACTCGGTGCGCTCGAGCGGGCGTGGGCCGAGGCCGAGGGCATTGCCACGATTGCGGATGCGTTGCTGCTCCCCGAGTCGGTGACCGAACACTTCGATCGGCTCAAGAAGCCCTGAGCCCGTAGCGTTCTACTTCTCGCGGATCGCGCGCAGCAACGCCCGTACCGGCGCCGCATCGGCGCCGTGCACTGCCAACGGCTGCGCCAACAGTTCGTAGCGTCCCACCGGCACCAGGTCGAGCGCGAGATTCTCCAGCACGAACGCGCCGCCGCCGAAGATCGCGTTGTGCACCGGCAACGCCGTGCTCGTGCGACGATCCACACTGGGGGCATCCACGCCCCACAGCGTGAGTCCATGCTCCACCAGCCACGTCGCCGCGTCCTCGCTCAGCGCCGGCCAGTGCGCCGGGAACGCGCCACCCGCCACCGAGTGACCCGTGCGCACGATCACGCGCGTCGGGACATGCCCGCCCAACAACGATTGCAGTACCGGAATCGTGATGTCACTCGACGCCTCGTGATCAGCCGGCAGGGCAATCAGCTGCACCTCGCCCACGAACACCGACGCCGGTAACGACTCTGACGCCGGCCACGACGACTGCACGTGCAACGGCGCATCCGCGTGCGTGCCCACATGCGCACTCGTGGACAGCACGCCCAGATTCACACTGCTGCCGTCCTCGCGCCGGCACGTCCACCCGCACGAGAACCCTACGTCGTCCGGCCACGGCGGCGTCGTGGAAGCAAACGGCACACTGATGTCAAAGAACACGATGACTCCTTACCCCGTACTGCGCCGTTACGGCTTCGCCGTCCCATAGAAGTGCGACCGCACCGCCCACAGCTCCGGGAAGAACCGGTGGCTCATGGTACGCGAGAGATACTTCGCACCGAGCGTACCGCCGGTACCGAACGTGCCCGGGCCGATAATGCGCTCCACGAGCTGCACATGCAGGAAACGCCAGCGTGCGAACCGCTGCTCGAACTCCAACAGTCCCTCGACCAGCAGGAACATCGGCGTCGGTCCGGGGCCCATGTACAGTTCGGCCAGATCCATCTGCTCGTGCGCGATCAGCGCCAACACCAGCGATTGCAGCACCGGACGGGCCAACGCTTCCTTCACTACCGCCGGTGGCTCGCCATGCTCGGTGATCGCCGCCAGGAAATGCGGGTCGCGCAATCCTGCCGTCGCTTCAATCGCGCGGAACTGCGCGCTCTGTGACCCGCTGCTCGACCCGAGATAGCCTCGGAACTGCGCGAACCGCTGCGGTGGCAGGGTGTCGAGTGCGGTGAGCTGCTGCGCGATAATTTCCGTGAGCACGTTCACGCGTTGCACGGCGAGCAGCGCCCGCATCGTGTCGAACGCTTCGAGCGCCGTGATCATGGTGTCCATCTCGTGGCGCAGCGACTTGAACCACAGCTCACTCGCCTGATGCACCACGATGAACAGCAGCTCGTCGGGATGCTCGGGTGACGACTGCAGCGTCTGGAGCTCCAGCAGCTCCGGCAGACGCAAATAGCTGCCGTAGTCGATGCTCGACGGGTGT
>CAMBRJ010000215.1 GCA_945870175.1 Gemmatimonas phototrophica | reverse complement strand
GCTCGCTCACGCTGGTGGCGTCGGTGCGCGATGACATCGGGCTTGGGCAGGCACGCTTCGAAGCGATCGTGAGTTCCGGCGAGGGCGAGCGATTCACGGCGCGCACGGTGTCGATGGGCGCGCGCCGCTTCGGGGGCGAGCAGGCGGGTACGATACGCGCCACGATGGACATCGCGGCGCTCAAGCTGGTGGCCGGTGACATCGTGCATCTACGGGCGATGGCCCGTGATGCGCATCCGTCGTCGGCGCGCGAGTACGGCAGCAGCGAGACGCGGTCGTTTCGGATCGCGCGTGCTGCCGAGTACGACTCGGTCGCCGTGGAGCCAGCCCCGCCGCCCGAGGTTGACAAGTCGCTGCTGAGTCAGCGGATGCTGCTGATGCTCACCGAAAAGCTCGAGAAGCAGCGGCCGAGGCTGGAGCGCAAGACGCTACTGAACGAGTCGATCAAGATCGGACGCGATCAGGCGCGGTTGCGACAGGCGGTCGGGGATGTGGTCTTTCAGCGCTTGAGCGGGGATGTGAGCGGGGAGCACACGCACTCGGTGGGTGACGGGCATGATCACGGCGTGGAGCAGCAGCAGGGCAAACTGGCCCTGTCTGGAGGCAATGCCGGAGGCGTGCTCGAGGAAGGCGACGACTCGCCGGTGATCGCGATCAATCAGCCGTTGTTGGAGGCCTACAACGCGATGTGGGACGCGGGGCGCGAGCTCGAGCAGGGCAATCCCAAGGCCGCGATCCCGCACATGCGGCTCGCGTTGGCCGCGATCGAGCGAGCGCGGTCGGCAGAACGACTGTATCTGCGCGGGAAGCCGCCCACGGTGATCATCGACATCGCCAGGGTGCGCCTCGCCGGCAAGGACACCGGCGCGACCAATGTTCGGCGCAAGCGGGAGGCGCTGCCGCCGCGCGAGGCGCGTCGGGCGGTGCGGCTGGTGGTCGCCGCGCAGTTCGTGGCACGCGATGTGTCGGTGGCGCGGGATTCGCTCGCCGTGCTGCGTGTCGAAGCGTTGGGGGATTCGCCGGCCTTCGCGGGGGCGGTTGGCGCGGTGCTCGAGGTGTTGGCGAGTGGTGGCGATGCGACCGAGGCCTTCGTGCGCGCGCGTCGCGTGCTGGGCGGTGTGGTGCGTACTGAGGCCGGGGTGTGGTCACGGGGGGTGCCGCGATGAGCGCGTCGATGCCTTCCGCGATGCGCGCCGCTGATCCGTTCGTGTTCGCCACGGCGCAGTACGAGTCGGGCGACTGGGATTCGGCCCCGATGCTGCCGGCCAACGTGATCGATTCCATCGCGCGCTACACGGCGTTGCCGGTTCGTCCGCAGGGCGTCACGGTGCCGTTGTCGTCAGAGGCCGTGTTCGCGTATCCGCTGCTCTTCCTCACCGGCCACTTGCCCGTGCGCTTCACGACACGCGAGGCGGATGTGTTGGGCAAGTATCTCGCGCGCGGTGGACTGCTGTTCGTGGACGATCACAACCACGACGTGGATGGCGCCTTTCACCAGACGGTGCGTGAGGAGATCCGTCGCGTGGCTGGCCCGCTGGTGCCGCTCCCGAATACGCACGAGCTGTATCGCAGCTTTTTCGTGTTCGAAAACGGACCGCCGACCACGTCGCATGAGATGAACGGCTGGGGCGACAATCTCGTGCACGAGCAGCTTGATGCGGTGCTGCGGAACGGCCGCATCACGGTGCTGTACAGCAGCAAGGACTACAGCTCGGAGTGGAGCTTTCATCCCGACAACAAGCGCTTCCTCTCGGTCGACAACACGAAGTTCGCGGTGAATCTCGTGGTCTACGCCCTCACCCGATGACGGCGACCGCTCCGCATCCGGCGCGAGTCCTGCTCGAGCGCGCGCTTCGCACCGTCGCGTGGTGCGCGCTGGCGGCGGCGATGTACCTCGCGAGCCAACCCTCTCACCGGCGTGATCAGCAGCGCCCGGTGGTGCGGTGGTCGGTGGCGGACGTTGCGGACAGCAGTGCGACGGCGCTCGCCACGACGCTCGTGCGCGAAGTGGTGGCGGCGGCCGGGGATACGCAGCCGCGCGGCCTCACCGTGGAGCTCCCGGCCGTTCCCACGTGGCGTGCGCGGGCGTTGCTGGGTGCGGCCACGGGTGCGGACATGACGGTGCAGTGGATCGACCGCACGCAGGCCTCGGGCCTCGCGTTGGCGGCGGCGGCGGTGGCCGGTCCATCGGGGGCGGTGGACGTCCGGGTGGCGGGTGCCGTGGCGGGTAGCGTGGCTGCCGCAACGCCTCTCGTGTTGCGCGATGGCGGCGGGACGCTCGACTCCGTGCCGAATACGCGGCGCGCCGGATGGCGACTGGCCAGTGTGTCGCCGCCACTGCGCGCCTCGGTGGGTCGGTCAGTCGCGCGCGTCACCGTGGTCACGCCGCTCTTCGCGCGGCGGGTGATGCTGATGGCGCTGCCGGGGTGGGAGTCGAAGTTTACGGCCGCGGCGCTCGAGGAAGCGGGGTGGCAGGTCGACGGCCGCTACCGCGTCTCGCCGCGCACCGCGGTCACGCTTGGTGCGCCCGCGCGTCTCGACACGTCGCGCTATGCGGTGGTGGTGCTGCTGGACAGCATGTCGGTCGACGCCGCGGTCATCATGCGCTTCGTGCAACAGGGCGGGGGGCTCGTGCTGGGCGGCGACGCCCTGCGCATTCCGTCGCTGGCGTCGATCAGCCCTGTCCGGGCGACGTCGGGTCGCGGAGCGGTGGCGGGTGCGCTGCTGACGGCGTCGCCACAGCGAGGTCTCGACGCGTGGGAACTCGTGGCCACCCGTGGCGCGTCGGTGGTGCACTCGGACCCCTCGGACCATGGGCACGTGGAGCCCGTGCTGGTCGCGCAGCGCGTCGGCGCCGGTCGCGTGGTGGCGAGCGCCTACCGCAACAGCTGGCGCTGGCGCATGGAAGGCACCGACGACGGTGCCGCCGAACATCGCGCGTGGTGGGGCAGTGTGTTGGCGCTGGCGGCCGGTGTACCGGCTGTGCCGGGTGATTCCCTGGCGGATGCCTTCCCCGGTGATGCGGCGCCGTACGCCGACCTTGTGGCGCGCCTTGGCGGACCCGCTCCGGCCGATCGCGCGGGTGAGCCCGCCTCGGTCTTCGTGCGCCCGGCCTTCGCCGCGTGGATGGATCGCCTGCGGGCCGCTCCCGGTCTACTGTTCATGATCATCGCCTTGGCGCTGCTGGGCGAGTGGGCGTCGCGGCGCCTGCGCGGCAATCGATAAAACTCCACGTCCGGATCTACGGCATGAAGCAGCAGGTCGCGTTCCTCTCGCACTCCGATTGCGGACGACATGATACCGGATGGGATCACCCCGAGCACGTCGGGCGCTTGCGCGCGATCCCGCGCGCGTTGCGTCACGACCCGGCGTTGTTCGAGTCGCTGCAGCACGTCGAGGGACGACACGCCACGGAAGACGAAATCGCGCTGGCGCACGACCGCGACTACATCGCGACGGTGCGGGACATGGCGCAGTCGGGCGGCGGCCGCCTCGATCCCGACACGGTGGTGAGCGAAGGGTCGTGGGACGCGGCGACGGCGGGAACCGGGTGCGTGCTGGACGGCGTGGACATGGCCTTCGATGGTCGTGCGCCGCGCAGCTTTTCGGCGGTGCGTCCGCCGGGGCACCACGCGCTGCGCGACCGGGCGATGGGATTCTGCCTCTTCGGCAATGTGGCGATCGCGGCACACTACGCCTTGGCCACCACGGCCTGCGAGCGCGTGTTGATCGTGGATTGGGACGTGCACCATGGCAACGGCACGCAAGCGCTGGTGGAAGACGAGCCGCGTATCCACTTCGTGTCGATGCACCAGTGGCCGTGGTATCCGGGCACCGGGGCGGCCGACGACCGTGGCCCGCATGGCACGGTGTGGAACGTGCCGATGGCGCCGTCACTGCCGTCGTCGCAGTACGTGACGGCGCTGTTGCGCGCGGTCGACACGGCGGCCGAGGGATTCACCCCCGACCTGATCCTGCTGAGCGCCGGCTTCGACTGTCTCGAGGGCGACCCACTGGGCGCCTTCACCCTCACGCTCGACGACATCGGTACCCTGACGCGGGCCTTGGTGGAACGGGCCGAGCGCTGGTGCGGCGGGCGGCTGGTGAGTGCCATGGAGGGGGGATATGCACCCGATCCGGTGGCGCAGGCGGTGCTGGTGCATCTGGCGGCACTGGCCTGATGCCGCTGGCCTGATGCCGCTGGCCTGACGGCCTGCGTGCCCCCATGATTCGCTGGTGATGACCACGACACCCGCTGCCCTCCTCTCGATCGACCAGCCGCACGATCCGCCGCCGCGGAGTATTTACCGGTCGCCGTCTGGTGAGGATATCATCGATTGTCACCCCCGTGACATCGCGCCGCTGCTGGCCCAGGGTGGCTCGCTGTGGGTCGACATCGACTCGACCGTCCGCTCGCAGCATGCGATGCTGGAAAAGGTGTTCCGCTTCCACCCGCTGGCGGTGGAGGACACCCTCAATCCGAATTCCCGCGTCAAGCTCGAGGAGTACGACGGGTTTCTGTTCGTGATCATCCGCGGCGTGGCGCTGGCGGCGTCGACGGACGATCCGTACGACCTGGAAACGAAGGACTTGTACTGCTTTCTCGGCCCGCACTTCCTGGTCACCGTGCATGCGGGGCCGATGGCGTCGGTTGATCGGGTGGCGGAGCAGCTGCGGCGTTCGCCCGACTTGCTCGCCCGCGGCGTGGAACGCGCGCTGCACGCGATCCTCGATGACACGATCGACAGCTACTTCCCGATCCTGCAGCAGATCGACGAATTCATCGACGGACTCGAGGAGCGGGTGTTCGTGAATTTCGACGAGACGGCGTTGCGCGATCTGTTCCACGTGAAGCGGCTGGTGCTGTCGCTGCGTCGCTACCTGCAGCCGTCACGCGAAGTGATGAACGTGCTCACGAACCGCCCGAGCACGCTGTTGACGCTCGATGTGCAGCTGTACTTCCGGGACATCTACGACCACGTGCTGCGTATCAACGACGCGCTCGATACCTATCGTGATCTGCTCAGCAGCACGATGGACTCGTATCTCACTCAGGTGTCGAATCGTCTTGGGGCGACCACCAAGGCGCTGTCGGTGGTGGCCACGATGTCGCTGCCGTTCGTGGTGGTGAGCGGCATGTGGGGGATGAACTTCGGCAAGATCCCGCTGTCCGGATGGCCGTACGGGTTCTGGGTCCTGCTGTTCGTCCAGCTCGGGTTGGGCGGCCTGCTACTTTTGTATCTGAGGCGCCGGCGGCTGCTGTGAGGCACCCGTCCGCCCGCCCGCATCCTCTTCTCTCTCTTTCTTTGCCCGATGTTCTGCCCTGAATGCGGGACCTGGAACCGGGCCGCGGCCGCGCGCTGCACGCGCTGCGGGGTGCCGCTCCCCGACGTGTCGGCCCCGCCGATCGATATCCCCGATGAAGAACTGCGCGAGCTGCGCGTGGCCACAGGCAATCGCTACACGGTGGTGAAGCGGCTGGGCAGCGGAGGTATGGCGCATGTGTATCTGGCGAAGCATGCGGTGCTGGCGCGGCCACTGGTGATCAAGGTGCTGCACCGCACGCTGGCGCAGGAGCCGGAAATGCGCGAGCGCTTCCGGCGTGAGGCCGAAGCGGCCGCGCGGCTGATTCACCCGTACATTTGCGCGATCGCTGACATGGGCACCGCGGGCGATATCGAGTATCTGGCAATGCCGTACTACGCGGGCGGCTCGCTGGCCGATATGCTGTCGCGTCGCAAAACGCTGTCGGCC
>CAMBRJ010000214.1 GCA_945870175.1 Gemmatimonas phototrophica | reverse complement strand
CTCCGACGGCCCACGAGTCGGGCCGTCGTGGATCGGGCACGCCGGCACGGCGCTGGCCTTTTTGCTCGTGGGCGCCGGCGCGCACACCACACAGACGGCGGGGCTCGCGTTGGCCACGGATGTCGTGTCCGAAGACAAACGGCCGCGCGTGATCGCGCTGATGTATCTGATGATGCTCATGGGCACGCTAATCAGCGCGCTGTTCTTGGAGTCGGTGTTGCGCGACTTCACGCCATTGCGCCTCATCCAGGTCATTCAGGGCACCGCCGTCTTCACCATTGTCGTGAACATGATCTCGCTGTGGAAGCAGGAAGCGCGGGTCCGCGGCGTGGTCGAGTATGCGAAGGGTGAGCGTCGCCCTATGTTCCGCGAGGCATGGAACACGTTCTCGAGCGGTGGGCAGGCCGTCCGACTGCTCGTTGCGTCGGGTCTTGGCTTCTTCGCGTTCAATTTGCAGGATGTCCTGCTCGAGCCGTACGGGGGGGAGGTGCTCGGCCTTTCCGTGTCGCAGACCACTATGCTCACCGCGATCATGGCCGTTGGTGCCGTCATCGCGTTTGGACTCTCGGCATCGATGCTTCGCCGAAAGCAGGATCCGATTCGCCTCGCCGCGCTTGGCGCCTTGATCGGCATCGTCGGATTCGCCTGCATCGTATTCGCCAGTCCGATTGAGTCGGCGCTGATGTTCCGCGCCGGTGTGGGACTGATCGGTCTCGGGGAAGGCTTCTTCGGTGTCGGGACGTTGTCTTTCGCGATGCAACTGCGCGATCCGTCGCAGCATGGCATTGCCCTGGGCGCGTGGGGCGCGGTCTTCGCGACCGCTGAAGGGCTGTCCTTTGCGCTCAGCGGCGTGATGAAAGACTGGCTGTCGCATTTAGTGCAACGCGGGGCGCTCAGCCCCGGATTGAACGTGCCGTCGGTCCCGTACTCCGCGGTTTATCATCTCGAGATTTTGATGCTGTTCGCCACCTTGGTGGCACTAGGACCTCTCGTCTCTCGTCGCGTCGCCGGTCAAGCCGAGCGCGATCAAACCAGTCGTTCGTTCGGGCTGGCAGACATTCCCGCTTGACCATTCTTCAACACTCGGAGCCGTAGCGATGCAGTACATCGACGGAGCACAGATTGCCCTGTACGCGTTCTGGATATTTTTCGCAGGGCTCATCATCTACATTCGCCGCGAAGATAAGCGGGAAGGCTATCCCCTCGAATCACCGCAGGGACCGCGTGATGGGTGGCCCAAGTCGGCCGGCCCGAAGACCTTCATTCATCGGCCGCACAGCGGCGAGGAGACGCACTGATGTCGGATATCAAAGCGGTGGCAGTCGACGGCTTCAATGGGTCGCCACTGGTACCTACCGGAAACCCGATGATTGATGGCGTTGGTCCTGCCTCGTGGGCGAACCGGGCCGATGAGCCGGATCGCACGTTTCATGGCGCGCCGAAGATTGTGCCAATGCGTCTCGATCCCACATTCTCCGTCGCCAAGGGCGATCCCGATCCGCGCGGATTGCCGGTCGACGCCGCGGATAAGGTGACTGCCGGAACCGTGATCGAACTGTGGGTCGATCGCGCTGAACCGCAGGTCCGTTACTACGAGGTTCAGCTCGCGGGAACGGAACGGCGCATCATGCTGCCCGCCGGCTTTGTGCAGTGGCCGAATTTCGGGCTGTGGGGCAATGATCGTCTGCTCGTCAAGTCGATCACCGCGGCGCAGTTTGCCGACGTGCCCGCGATCCGCCGCGACGACCAGATCACGTTGCTCGAAGAGGATAAGGTCATGGCCTATTTCGCCGGTGGCCATCTGTACGCGACGGCCGCCCGGAGCGTGCCGATTATATGAGCGGTCACGAGGTGGGGAACGCCGAGTACATCAAGGGAGTCCCCCATCCGCTTCCCGCCGGCGAGCATGTGCTGTGGGAGGCGGCGCCCGATGCGCGCGCCCTCGCGACGCACGTCTTCCATCGCCGGTTCGTGGCGATGTATTTCGCCGCCATGCTGCTCTGGTGGGGAATCGCGACGGCAGAGCCGGTGCTCAGTCGGGCGTTCGCCGTCGGACTCGGCATCCGACTGGCGTTGACGGTCATCGTGTTGGCGATCGCGGAAGTACTCGCCAGCGCGTCGTCGCGAACTTCGTGGTACGCCATCACGAACCGCCGAGTCGTCATGCGTCTTGGCGTTGTATTTCCGATGTCCATCAATATTCCGTTCTCGATCATTGATGGTGCGCGCATCGGCACCTTCAGTGACGGCACCGGTCAGCTAGCCCTGACCCTCGGGAAGGCGCATCGGCTCGCGTACATCGCGCTGTGGCCGCACTGTCAGGTGTTTCGATTCACACGTCCGGAACCCGTACTCCGCGCGTTGCTGGATCCCAAAGCGGTGAGTGCGTTGCTCGTGAGCGCCATCGACGCCGTTGCGGAGCCGAACATTCGCATCGAGCGGACGGGAGGGCGGGGCGATGCCTCCGCCGAAACGAGCGCGGCCGCACAACCGGTCGTGGCATGAGCGAGGTATTCGCATGACCGGTCCGGTGCACTTTGAGGCAGAACCCGGTGCGCGTCCGGATGCACGGCCGCTGGAGGTTCCGAAGCCGGCGCTGGTGATGGCCGCCGCGCTCATCGCTGTGGTCTTCCTGCTCTGCATCTCCGCGCGCATTTTCGGATTCGGCGCGTTCGCCGAACGGCAATCGGTGGTACTCGCTGAGCGTCAGCTCACGTTTACCGATGAGAGCAACGGCGGCATCCGCGTCGTCGATGCGACCACGCAGGCGCTGGCCGCATCACTGCCGCCCGGTACGAACGGATTTCTCCGCGGCGCGCTACGGGCGCTCACGCGAGGACGCTCCAGTGCCGGTATTGGACAGACGGTGCCGTTTCGATTGGTGCGCTACGCCGACGGCCGGTTGGTCTTGATCGATCCGACCACCAAGCGTTCGGTCACCGTCACCAGCTTCGGGTCCACGCAGATCGAGGCGTTCGATCGACTCCTCCGACCCATGGCGAGTTCGGCCGCCCCCACGCCGTAGCGCGCTAGCGAAGCGGCTTCTGCGTAGACAGGAGCCGCTTCGCACTCGCGGCGACGGCCGCATCCGGGTGCGACGAATACTGCGTCAACAACTGTGCAACCTCGGGATGATCGAGATGCGACGCGATCTCGAGCGCGCACACGAGCGTGACCTGGTCGGGCGCAGCTTTCGCGATGGACTCTAACCCGCGCAGCGATCGGATGTAGGCGATGCTGTTGGCCAACGTCGACAGCGCCTCGGTGAGCGGCCGGTCGAGCGACGTCGCGCCACGGCCGCCAACGAAGTCCGCGTTGCGGTGACCGATACACCCGCTCATCGCCTGATCGATCTTGCCGGCGAGCGTGCCACCACAGCCAGCGAGCCCGAATATCAGTACCCCTGCCCAATGGCGCGGGCGACACCACGTTGCGGGCCAGGCGCGCGATACTACGGCGCGCAGTCGGTCAGAAAAAATGGATCGCATAGGAAGCATCTTCGCGCGCGCGCGCGGCGAAATCAAGAGCGCCTTCGCGGTGCCGTGCGCTTCGGTTTCGCACGTTCGGTCGCGAATCGCCGAACGGTCCGGGGGTAATGCGAAACCCCGCAATGCCGAGTCGGCATTGCGGGGTGGGTTGCGCGGTAGGCAAGAGCCCGATGCGCAGGTCCAGTCGCTACGAGGCTACGGCCGGTTCATGTTGCCAGCACCCGCCGTTGCGGCTCCAGTCGCCGGGGCGGCACTGCTGCTCGCCTTCACCGTCGGCTGCACCGGCGTTGCGGGCGTGGCCGTGCTGTCACTCGCACTCGTGGCAACGGCTGGTGTCCCCAACCCCAGGAAGGGCACGCCGTTCCAATCCGCCCGACCCCAGAGCGCCGGGTAGTCCTTCACCATCTGCGCGCCGTACAACGGCTTGTACGCGCCGTTGTGGCAGGTCACACACTGGGCCTTCGGTGCATCACCCTGTGCGCCCAAACGCACCGCCGGGTAAACCGGCTGCAGCGGCGACAGGTAGTTCTGATTCACGTCGCGAAGCATGAGGATGCCATGATACGCGGTGACGCGAGCCGGCGGCGCTTCCTTCCAGCTGGCGAACTGACGGCTGTTGTGGCAGTAGGTGCAGTTCACGCCCAACGAACGGGACTGGGACATCATCAGTGCGTACGTCCACTCCGTCTGCTTCACCGAGCTTCTGTTCATGTTCGTCGGCGTCACCTGCTGCGTGACGACCCGAGCCCCGTCGCGATCGAGATAGTGACGGAGGTAGTCGGTCTGGTTCGAGTAGAACCAGAGGCCGTTCGGCAGCGGCTTGCCCATGTGACAGGTGTAGCAGGTGACGCCGGTGTTCTTCACGTGCTGCGAGTACTGGCCGTTGATCTGGCGGGTCATCTGCAGCATGCGACGGGCCACGAGCTTCGTGTACAGCGGCTTGCCGTTCGGCAGCGTGTCGGACGCGAGATTGGCGATGTTGTGGCAGTAGGCGCAGTTGCCGGTGCCGGCCACCCAGGTGCTCATCGCCACCATCGTGCGGTTGAATTCGCCGACCGAGATGTCGTTCAGCACCTGCACGTTCTGCCACGGGAGGGGACCCGGCGGCGACTCGCCCGCCGGGGGGAGCGGCGTGGGGATCTTTACCTGCGCGAACTTCGCCTTCAGATCGCCATGGTCGTAATTCTGCTCCATGGCCGTTCCGCGGTACCCGACCTGAACCGAGTCTGTTTGGGCATCGCCGCACGCCCCCAGCGACAGCATCGCCAAGGGGATGGCCGCCGCGACGAGGCGGCGGCACGTGGGTGTCAGGAAACTCACGGTGACTTTCCTCCAGCCGGAGTGGCGGGCGACTTCGCGGCAGCGGAACCGGCTGCTGCCGGCGTCGCGAGGGAGTCCACTCGGGTCGAATCCGCCGGCAGCGAATCCGCTGGCGTCATCAGGGCAGTCGAGTCGAGCATCATCGCGGGTTGCGGCGCCACGTACGTGGGGAACGAGTCCGGTGCTGTTCCCTGATACCGGCCACGCAGCAGTTCCTGCTGTTCGGCCGTAAGGGTGTTTTGCGCCGGATAGGGTGATACCAGACCGTGTTTGACACCCCAGAGATACCAGTTGTCCACCACGGTGCCAGTGAGCAGGATACCGATACCGCCGGTAAACGTGGTGAGCACAGCGAACCACCAGGACCACCGATGGATCGACTCCATCGTCGCGTTGAAACCCATCGTCCAGCGCCAGAACAGCATTGAGCGCTCGGCGGCCGTGCCACGATCGGTGATCTGCTCGATCTCGCGTTCACCGCCGAGACGGGCCACCGCCAGGATGGTCGCGCCGTGCATGGCGAAGAGCACCGCGCTGCCGTACAAGAAGACGATCGAGAGCGCGTGGAACGGATTGTAGTACAGGTTCCCGTAGCGAATCGAAAAAGCCGATGTCCAGTCGAGGTGTGGGAAGATGCCGAAGGGCACCATCTCACTCCAGCTGCCAACCAACAGCGGCTGGAAGAAGAACGCGGAGTACAGGAAGATCGCCGAGGCGAACGCCCACGGCAGATGCGTGCCCATGTTCAACGCTGCGGCCCGACGGTACACGCGCAGCCACCAGAGCAGAATGCTGACCGTGAGGAAGAAACCGGCCATCAGATACCAGCCGCCTTGCTGTAGCGGCGGAATGTGCAGCCCGTACTGTGGTGGCGGCGGTTCAAGCGCCAGCCACGGCAGCTGTCGAATGAATTCGACCGGATCCCAGCCCACCGAGGCCCACATATTCA
>CAMBRJ010000213.1 GCA_945870175.1 Gemmatimonas phototrophica | reverse complement strand
TCAGCACCTCGATCCCCGCCATCCGCGCCATGGGCAGCTCGGCGCGTACTCATCACGCGCCGAGCTGCCGCGTACATTGGTGGAGTCCCTTCCCGCCACCGACGACGCCCCCGCCAATGAACCGCTTCCTCGCCCTAGGACTGCTCGCGGCCCTGACCGCGCCACACCACGCCGACGCACAGGGTCGCGAGACCGACACCCTCAGCAGCGCGTCAGCCCTCGCGCGTGTCGCGTATCTCACGCAGCTGGATCTGCTCGAGGATACGCGCAGCGATGAGGCCCGTTGCGGCGCGGCCGCGTCGCTGAACGCGTATCTGCTGCTGGGTGGTGACCTCGACGTGGTGGTGCGACTGCTTGGTCTGCCGGTAGACCATACGATCGGCACGGCGCACCGGGTGCAAGACCAACTGTATCGGCACGCCGATGTGGATGGCGTGGCGGGACTGATCGGGTCCACCAAACCGATCGTCGACGCGAGTGGGGCCATCGTTGCCTCGCGTCGTTCGGCCGCCGACGAGTTTCATCGCATTCTCGACGTGCTCGGACTGCGCGCGGAACCACTCTTCGGGAGCACGCTGGCCACGGTGGGCAACCGCGAGCGCGCGGTCGCCGCGTATCTGCGTCGCACGGGGGATGCCGTGTTCATCGTGGGCGCCGATGCCGATATCAGTCGTGGCGCACGACCGAGCCGGGCCCCAACAGCGGGTTCGGCCAATCACTACATCGTCCTCGCACGAGTAGGCGGCGCGTGGCAGAAAGTGGATAGCTGGTACCGCCCCGGTCAGCGCACCGTGTCGCCGATCTCCGAGGCCGAGGTGCGGGGGTTCCTGCACAACACACCGGTCACGCCGTGGGGCATCGTGCGCGACGGGAACAGCGCCCCGCGGCTGGCGCAGACGGGCTACCGCACCCCACCGGAAGGCAGCGATCTGAAGCGCGCACCGGCGCGCACCGCGACGACGACCGCGACCACACCACGTGCGCCGACACCGCTGGCGCCGCTCGACCTGTTTCGCCTGGAGACGGCCAACGATCCGCGGCTCTCGCCCGATGCCAAGCGCGTGGTATACGTGCGACAGAGTTTCGACATCATGCGCGACCGCAAGCAGTCGCAACTCTGGATGGTGAATACCGATGGATCGTCGCATCGACGCCTGACCGCGGCGGACGGCAATGATCGCGCCCCGCAATGGACCCCGTCGGGCGACGCGATTGTGTATTTGTCGGACGTGGACGGCACCACGCAACTGTTCCGCCGTGAGGTGAACGGTGAGGAGACCGTGCGGCTCGCGACCTTGCCGGCCGCGCCGGAATGGTTCGCGATCTCACCCGACGGGTCACAGATCGCGTTCGCGATGCTGGTCGCGTCGCCGTCGCGCGTACCGACTGGGTTGCCGGTCGCGCCGGAGGGCGCCACGTGGGCGCCGCCAGCGATTGTGGCCACCGATACGCGCTACCGCAGCGATGGCCTGGGGCTGCTGCCGACCGGTCGCGCCGAGTTGTTCGTCGTGCCGTCGGCTGGTGGAACACCGCGACGCCTGACCTCCGGCGGGGTGCTGCACTTCGGCCGCGCGTATGGCGCGACGCCGGGCATCTGGGCACCCGATGGCGCCTCACTCATCGTGACCGCGAACGGCACGCCGTCACCCGATATCACCGCACGCGCCTCCGATCTGTTCGAGGTCCGCGTGCGCGACGGTGCTGTGACGCCCGTGCTCCGTCGTCGCGGTACGAACCGTTCGCCGGCGGTGTCTCCCGATGGAAAGTGGCTTGCCTTTGTCAGCGTGGCCGATTCCGGCCACGCGTGGACGCAACCGCGGCTATGGCTGATGTCGCGCGAGGCCGACGCCAAGCCCAAGCTGCTGTCGGCCGGCTTCGATGCCGCGATCGAGAACCCCGCGTGGCTCCCCGACGGCAGTGGAGTGCTCTTCCTGGCCGATCGCCAAGGACGCGTAGGCCTGTGGCGCATGGCGCTCGACGGGTCGACTACGCAAGTGGCCGACTCACTGGCGAGCGACCTCGAAGCATACGGTGGCGGCCAGGCCTTCTCGATGAATCGCAGCGGTGCCGTGGCGATGACCCGTGGCTCGCCGGTGTCGCCGGGCGATCTCTGGTTCACCGCGTCCGGTGATACACGAGCCATACGTCTCACGGCGGTGAACGACGACCTGCTCGCGGAGCGGCAGGTGGGACAGGTGACGTCGTTCTGGTCGAAGTCCTCAAAAGATGGCCTGCCGATTCAGTCGTGGGTGATCACCCCGCCTGGCTACACGCCCGGTAAGAAGTATCCGCTGATTCTCGAGATCCACGGCGGTCCGTTCGCCGCCTACGGCGATCGGTTTGATCTCGAGAAGCAATGGATGGCGGCGCAAGGCTACGTCGTGCTGTACGTGAATCCGCGCGGCTCCACCAGTTACGGCGAAGCGTTTGCGCGTCTCATCGACAAGACGTATCCCAGTGATGATGCCGACGATTTGTTGACCGCGGTCGATTCGCTGGTGGCGCGCGGCATCGCCGACCCGGCGCAGCTCTACGTGACCGGCGGCAGCGGCGGTGGATTGCTCACGGCATGGCTCACCGCGCGCACGTCGCGATTCCGGGCGGCGGCGGTGCTGTATCCCGTCGTGAACTGGACCAGCGAAGTGTTAACCGCCGACATGGGCGTCAATTTCCAGGGACACTGGCTGCGTGGCACGCCATGGGAGAATCCCACGCATTACTGGGCGCAATCACCCTTGTCGCGTGTGGCGAGCGTGCAAACCCCCTCCCTCGTGATGGGTGGAGACGCCGACTACCGCACGCCGTTTGGCCAATCGGAAGAGTGGTTCACCGCCCTCCGCTTGCGCGGCGTTCCCACCGAACTTGTGCGACTGCCGGGCGAACCGCATGGCACGCGCGTTCGGCCCAGTCATTACATGGCGAAGGTGGCGTACATCACGGACTGGTTCGCGCGGCACCGTGACACGCCGTGCTGCGCGCTGCGGTCGGCCGAGCACACCGACGCGCTCACCGCCTTTGCCGACTCGGCCGCCCGTGGCGACTTCGGCTACGTCGACGCGCTGCACGTGATGCGCGACGGTGTGCCCCTCATCTCGCGCACGTTTCCGCGCAGCTATACCGGGGTGTATCCGATGAAATCGCCGCCGGGCACGTACAACTATCAGGATACAAACTGGCACCCGTTCTATCAGGGTAGTGCGCTGCACACGTTGCAATCGGTGAGCAAGAGCATCACGTCGCTGGTGTACGGCGTGGCCATCATGCGCGGAGCGATCACCACCATCGATCAGCCCATTGCTCGCTTCCTCCCGGCGCATGCCAGCGCCTTTCGCGATACGGTGCGGAAACAGATCACGATCCGGCATTTGCTCACGATGACATCGGGCATCGACTGGCCGGATGGCGGTGGGTACGGCAGCAACGACGACATCACGCAGCGCATGGAAACCAGCGCCGACTGGGTGTCGATGGTGCTCGCCCAACCCATGGCGACCGCGCCTGGGAGCACCTACCACTACAACGACGGCGCAGCGGCGCTGTTGGCCGAAGTGTTCCGCGGCGCGACCGGCATGGACCTGCAAGCGTATGCCAACCAGTATCTGTTTACGCCGCTCGGCATCACGCGCTTTCACTGGAAGCGCTCGTCGGGCGGACTCACCGATTCCGAAGGGGGCATGTACCTCGAGCCGTCGGACCTCGCCAAGATCGGCCAGCTCATGCTGGATCAGGGCGTGTGGAACGGCACGCGGTTCGTGAGTGCGGCGTGGGTGGCCGAGTCGGTGCGCGGGCAACTGCCCACCAAGCCGGGGCAGCCGCCGATGCGCACCAACTACGGTCTTATGTGGTGGACCGTCGGTCCGGACGTACTGCAGGATGCCGGCGCGTTCTCCGCGCGCGGGTACGGCGGACAATATCTGTTCGTCTTCCCGAAAACGCGCACCGTAGCGGTGTTGAACCAGTGGATGTTCAAGGGACAAGAGATCTCCGCCCTCGAGTTCGCGCGGCGCATCGAGAAGGCGTTGGCGACGATGCCGTGACGACGGCGCTGCCCGACGCCGATAGCTCCTCTACCCGAGCGCGTCGGGCAACCGCGTCTCCCCGCCCGTCACGCCAAGCCGTGCGATGATCGCGGCGGCGTGCGGGTAGCGCGCCGTCAGATCATCCACGCGCCCGGCCTCGAAACAGTCCGGCGTGAATCCCGGCGCCATCGTGCAGCCAAACAGCGCATGCTGGCCACCGGGCACCAAGCGCCCGGCCTGCCACGTACCAGCCGGCACCACGCACTGCACCTGCTGACCGGCGAAGGGATCCGTGCCCATGACCACGTCGCTGGTGCGGCCGTCCTCGTGCAGCAGATGCAGCACGAACGGATCGCCGGCATAGGCGTGCCACACTTCGTCGCGGGTAAGTCGATGAAAGCGTGACAGGCTGCCTAAGCTGTCGGCAAAGCAACCGATCATCGCCGTGCCGGCGGGTGCTCCCGCGGCGTCCCGGTCGGTCGCGCGCCACGTCTCGCAATACAGGGTGCCTTCGATCGGCAGTCGCTGGAAGCGGTAGTGGCGGAGCAGGACCATGGTGTCGGCAGGCACCGCCACTCCCGGAAAGTGCGAAAGCTCCATCACGTCGACGATCGCCGCCAGATCGAGGGGTCCGTAGCAGTGCGGGTACAGCTCACCGGATGAGTTGTCCTTCGGTGACGCCGAGGGCAGCGGTGCCGGTGGCTCGTATGCGAGCAGCGCCGTCAGCAACGTCGGATCGATGACGAGCACCACGAGGTCGGGCACGCCGGCGAAGTACGCCGCCGCGGTCGGCAGCACCTGATGCGCGCGCGAAAGATGGATGAATCCCTCGTCATCAAGGCTATCGGCGCGGTAGTGGCCAGTCGCCCGCGCCAGCATAGCGGCTTCGCGGCGGCAGATGTGAAATACGGCAGAATCGTGCGCGACAGTCATGATCGAGGACGGCGAGCGGAAGGAACGTGGGCGTCGTGCCAACGCGTCGCACCAAGTTATCACGCGCCGTCTTGCCGCGAGCTACACCGCGCCAGAGATTGGGATATGCCCCCTGATCTGCAGAGCGTTCAGCTCATCGCCGTCACGTCGATCTTCCTGGCCTTCGGCCTGGCCGAAGTGTTCATCGGAAAGTTCTTTGCCCGGGAAGCCGGCCGAGAGGACAACCGGCTCGACGTGGCGGTCGGGATCATGTTCCCCCTGGTGTCGGGCAGCGTGTTTGCCCTGTCGCGGGCCCTGTGCGCGTGGCTGGTGCCAGACCTGCGCGACGCATGGGCCGACTGGCCCGTGTGGGCCATGATCGGCGTGCTGCTGGTGGCCGACGATTTCACGCAATACTGGTGGCACCGCCTGTCGCACACCTCCGTGATGTGGCCGCTGCATCGCGCGCACCACAGCGCGGCCTACATGAGTGTGCGCGTCGTGTACCGGAACAATCTGTTCTACTACGCACTGATGCCCGGCCTCTGGCTTGGCGGGGCGTTGCTCTACATGGGGTTCGGGTGGACGTTCGTATGGTACAGCGTCGTGAAGCTGCTGGTGATCATCGGCGCGCACTCGGCGGTGCGGTGGGATCAGTGGCTGTACCGGTACCGCGTGCTGCATCCGCTGGCGTGGGTGCTGGAGCGCACGATCTCCACGCCGGCCACGCACTACGCGCATCACGCGCTCACGCAGGACGACGGCATCGGGTTGTACCAGGGGAACTACGGCAACCTGCTCTTCCTGTGGGACGTACTCTTCGGCACATCAC
>CAMBRJ010000212.1 GCA_945870175.1 Gemmatimonas phototrophica | reverse complement strand
ACCCTTTTCAGGGACGACGTGTACGAACGCGCTTCGATTCTCTCCATCTGGGACCAACCATGTCGGCTTTACGACCCGCATCTGCCCCCATGCGCGTACTGTTGCGCTCGCCACGACTGCGCCGATTCGTCCCGGGTGTCGTCGCCTTCGCCCTCCTGTCGACGTCCGTCGGCGCCCAGAGCACCCCACAGAGTGCCACGCTGCGGGGACGGATCCTCGACGCGGTCTCCGGCGCCCCGCTGGTCGATGCCACCGTGGCCGCGACCACGACCGGGGCCAGCGTGCGCACGGATTCGGCCGGCCGCTATCGCATCGACGGGCTCAAGGTCGGCATCCACCGCTTTCTGGTGAGCGCCGCCGGCTACACCCGTGGGTCGGTCACCCTTGCCTTTGCCCAACGCGAGGTGATGGAGCGGGATCTCGAGCTCGATCCCGTGGGGCGCACGCTCTCCGCCGAGGACAGCGCCAAAGCGCAAATCCTGCCCACCGTCCCCGTGACGGCGCCGATGTCGGCGGGGCGTCGATTCGACGACTTCGAGCGCCGTCGCACCACCGGCCGCGGACAGTATCTCACCCGCACTCAGCTCGAAGAGGGGCAGTTCGGGACGCTGCAGGACGCCATGCGACCGCTGCGCGGAGTGCGCTACTCCTGCGCCGGATCGACCTGCCTGGTGCAGATGGCCCGCGCCCCGTTGGGCTGTTCTCCCGACTACGTGGTGGACGAGCGGGTGGACAACATGTTCGGCCCGCTGGTCCCGGTGCGCGACATTCAGGCGATCGAGGTCTACACCGGCGCCAGCGACGTGCCCGGTGAGTTCGCCGGCACCAACGCGGGCTGCGGTGTCATCGTCATCTGGACCACGAATGGTCGCGCGTCCAAGCGGACGTAGCGCGCGTGCGTGCAGCGCGCGTGGGCGCGGTCGCGCGTCCTCTCAGGCGAGCTTGACCTCGATCGACTTCCATTTGCCCTGCTCGAACCGCCACACGCTCAGCGCGCACCGGAGGGCATGACCCAACACGATCGCCAGCCAGATGTCGCGGGGCTGCAGCGGTCGTGTGGCCTGCAACGCCGTGAGCATCCCGATTGGGAGGGCGAACTGCGAGGCGAGCGTGATGAACAGCGGGCTGCGTGTATCGCCCGTGCCCTGCAAGCCGCCGGTAAACGTGAGGGCGACGGTGATGAACAATCCAGAGACGCTCAGATACGCTAGCAGCTCGGTGCCGAGGCGCACGGTGTCGGGTTGTGTGAGGCCGAACAGACCAAGCAGCGCGCCCGGGATCGTGAGGAAGAGGCTCCCCATCACAACGGCGATCACGAGCCCCATCCGCGCCGCCTGCCACACCGCCTGCCGGCTGCGCTCCGGTTGCCCTGCCCCGAGATTCTGCCCGGCGATGGCGGCGGCCGCACCCATCAGGCCGACCGATGTCCACGAGACCAACGAGAACAGCTGTGAATAGCCCACGGCGTACGACGCCTGCGCTTCGGCGCTCATGCTCGTGGCCCCGATGAAGCGCAGCAGCATCACGCCGGCGATGTTCATCGCGATGCCCTGCAACCCCGTGGGCAATCCGAAGCGGAAGAGCGCGCGGATGATCTCCCAGTCCGGCTTCCAGCTCACGTGGCGGAAATCGATGACCCAGCTGCCGTTGAACAGCTTGTAGATCGCGTACGCCCCGACGAGGCCACTCGAGAGCACCGTCCCCATCGCGGCCCCGCGTGTGCCGAACGCCGGCACCGGTCCGAAGCCGCGAATGAACAACACGTTGAAGGCGATGTTGCCGATCGTGACGGCGAGGCCAAGCTTGAGCGGCGTGCGGGAGTCACCAGCGGAGCGCAGCGCACCGCCCAGCATGAAGAACAGCATCATGCCGAAGCCGAAGACGAACATGATGCGCAGGAACGGCAATGATTCCTTCAGCACGTCTGGCGTGGCGTTCACGAGTCCGAGCAACCACGGGGTGGCGACATAGCCGATCGGCGCCAGCACACCGATGGACAGCACCACGGCCAGCAGGAACGCCTGCGACGCGGCACGGTTCACCCCGGCCTCGTCCCCAGCGCCGGCGAAGCGCGCGATGAGCACTCCCATCCCGCTGAACAACGACGCCAAGAACACCATCACGACGAGAAAGATCTGCAGGCCCACACCAATGCCCGCGTTGCCGGCGAAGCCCACAAAGTGACCGACCATGGCGTGGTCGATCATGCCTTGCAGGCCGCCGATCATATTCTGCAACACGGTCGGCCAGGCCATGCGCCACATGGCCGGACCGATCGGCCCATCAATGATGGACCGATCAAGCTTGCGTGCGGACGCGGTGGGACTAGCCAACGCGCGCTGGCTCACTGCGGCGCACCAGCGTGAGAATGGAGTACACGGCGACCGCCTCGTTGTCCTGATTCATGACCTCCACATCCCATTCCACGACGCCCTGAGGGATGGTGCCGTCCGGCGTATCCTTGGCGGTCTTCTGCTTGACCGTGAGGCGCACGTGAATGGTGTCGCCCGGATACACCGGCTTGGTGAAGCGCAGCTTCTCCATGCCGTAGTTGGCGAGCACGGGGCCCAACGCCGGTTCCACGAACAACCCGGCCGCCGCCGACACGATGAAGTAGCCGTGCGCCACCCGCCCTTCGAACACGCCGTTGCTGCGCGCGTCGTCGTCGTTCATGTGCGCGTAGAACGTGTCGCCGCTGAGATTGGCAAACGCCTCAATGTCGCCCAGCGTGATCGTGCGCGACTTCGTGATGAGCGTGTCGCCGATCACGAGCTCATCGAACGTCTTCCGGAACGGATGCACCGCGTCGGTGTGCTCGTCAGCGCCCTTGGTCCACTCGCGTGTGATCGCCGTGATCATGCTCGGGCTGCCCTGCAACGCCACGCGCTGCATGTAGTGCGTGACGCCACGCGCGCCGCCCATTTCTTCACCGCCACCGGCCCGCCCCGGTCCGCCGTGCACCAGCTGCGGCAGCGGCGATCCATGGCCGGTGCTTTCCTTGGCACTCGTGCGATCGAGCACCAACATGCGGCCGTGGAAGGCGGCCGTGCCGAGAATGACGCGGCGCGCCACCTGTGGGTCGGCGGTGACCAGCGAGCCCACGAGCGAGCCCTTGCCCATGCGCGCCAGCTGGATCGCCTCCTCGAGCGAGTGATACGGCATGACCGTGTTCACCGGGCCGAACGCCTCGATATCGTGCGCCTCGAGACGCGTGAGCGGCTGGTCGCACACCATCAGCATCGGCGCGAAGAAGGATCCCTTCTCGCGATCAGCCCCGACCACCTCGAAATCGCCACCACCGAACACGAGTTCGGCTCCATGCCGGATCATCTCGGCGGCCGACCGCACCGCATTCACCTGCGCGCGACTGGCCAGCGGGCCCATGCGCACACCGTCGGCCGTCGGGGCACCGATCGTGGTGGACGCCAGGCGCTTCGAGAGCGCCTTGATCACATCCTCTTCCAGACCGGCCGGCACGATCGAGCGGCGAATGGCGGTGCACTTCTGTCCCGCCTTGGTCGTCATCTCACGCGTCACTTCCTTGATGAACAGGTCGAACTCCTCGGTGCCCGGGACCGCGTCGGGACCAAGGATGGAGCAGTTGAGCGAGTCGGCTTCCATGTTGAAGCGCACCGAGTTCTTCACCACCGCCGCGCCGCTCTTGAGCTTCTGACCGGTGGCCGCCGAGCCGGTGAACGCCACCACGTCCTGCTCCTCGAGATGGTCGAGCATGTCGCCCGCGCTGCCACACACCAGCTGAATCGCGCCATCGGGGAGAATGCCGGTCTCGACGATCGTGCGGAACACCGCTTCGGCGAGATGACTGCCCGCCGTGGCGGGCTTTACGATGCACGGCACACCGGCCAGCAACGCCGGGGCGAGCTTTTCGAGCATGCCCCACACGGGGAAATTGAAAGCGTTGATGTGCACCGCCACGCCTTCGATGGGCACAAGGATGTGCCGACCCACGAACGTGCCGTTCTTCGACAGCGGCTCGGTGGGGCCTTCCACATGGAAGCACTCGTTGGGGAACTCGCGACGGCCGCGGCTCGAGTAGGCAAAGAAGGTGCCGATGCCGCCTTCGATGTCCACCCACGAGTCGGTCTTCGTGGCGCCGGTGAGGTACGACAGCGCATAGAAGTCATCCTTGCGCTCCATCAACACCTTGGCGATCGCCTTCAGCATCGCCGCGCGCTGATGAAAGGTGAGCGCACGCATCTTCGGGCCGCCCACCGAGCGGGCGTAGTGCATCATCGCTTTGAAATCGAGGCCGTCGCTGGACGACTCACCGATCTTGTCGCCGGTGACGGCATCGAAGAGATCGGCCTTGCGGCCGGTGCCGGCGACCCACTGACCCATCGCATAGTTCTTGAGCATGTACATCACGTCGTTCCTTCCTCGCGGGTGTTCTTCCAGTTCTTCAACACGCTCGACTGCGTGGGGCGATCAACGGGGATTTCACGCAGCGGCTCGACGACGCGCCAACTTGCGCGCATGGCCGCCGGCAACTGCTGATACAACTGGGTGCCCGACGTTTTCCAGTCCAGCATGTCGTCGGTCACATCCTTCACGATCTTGGCGGGGTTTCCCACCACAACTTTGCGCGGTGGAATCTCCATGCCCGTGGGAACGAAGCAGAGCGCACCGACGACGCATCCGGCACCGACCACCGCGTTGTCCATGATGACGGCGTTCATGCCGATCAGCGCATTCGCCCCGATGTGCGCGCCATGCACGATGGCGCCGTGACCGATGTGCGCACTCGCTTCGAGCCGCACGACGACGCCGGGGAACATGTGAATGGTGCAATTCTCCTGCACGTTGCAGCCGTCTTCGATCACGATGCCGCCCCAGTCACCACGAATGGCGGCACCGGGGCCCACGTACACGTCGCGACCAATGATCACGTTACCCGTGACCGACGCCTGCGGATGCACGAAGGCCGACGCATGCACCACGGGAATGAAACCATCGAACGCGTAGATCACGGCGCTCAGACCCGCTCGATGATCATGGCGAAACCTTGCCCCACGCCGATGCACATGGTGCAGAGCGCGTAGCGGCCGTTGCGACGGCGCAGTTCGCGGGCGGCGGTGAGCGCCAGGCGGGCGCCGCTCATGCCCAACGGATGTCCGAGGGCGATCGCACCACCATTCGGGTTCACGCGCGCATCGTCGTCGGCCACGCCGAGTTCGCGCAGACACGCCAGCCCCTGCGCCGCGAAGGCTTCGTTCAGTTCGATCACGTCCATCTGATCCAGCGTGAGACCGGCCCGCGACAACGCGAGTCGCGTGGACGGCACCGGCCCCATGCCCATGATGCGTGGCTCCACGCCGGCCGCCGCGCTCGACACAATCCGCGCCGTCGGGGTGAGGCCATACTGCGCGGCCGCACGGCCCGACGCGATCAGCAACGCGGCGGCGCCGTCGTTGAGGCCACTCGCGTTGCCCGCCGTGACCGAGCCCATCCCATCATGTCGGAACGCCGGTTTGAGCTTGGCGAGCGTCTGCATTGTCGTGTCGGGACGCAGGAACTCATCCTGTGCCACCAGCACCGCGTCGCCCTTTCGCTGCGGGATCGACATCGGCACGATCTCCTCGGCCAGACGTCCCTCGCGCTGCGCGACGGCGGCCTTCTGTTGCGAGCGCACCGCGAAGGCATCCTGATCGTCGCGCGATACGCCGTACTGCGCCGCCACGTTCTCCGCCGTCTCGCCCATCGAGTCGGTGCCGTGCAGCTGCTTCATGCGCGGATTCACGAAGCGCCAGCCGAGGC
>CAMBRJ010000211.1 GCA_945870175.1 Gemmatimonas phototrophica | reverse complement strand
CGAGTTGAAGTCGAAGCGCGGCCGCAACCACACGGCGAGCGTGGGTTGGAACAGCACGGCCGACGTGAGCGAACGTTCGCGCTCGAGCCCCATCGTCGTACCCAGCAGCTGTAAGCGCTCAGCCGCCGCCGCCTGTCCACGATCGGTGCTGTCGGCCAAGATCGACGTGGTGCGATAGTCACGCCGATCCAGCAGCTGTCGCGCGTTCATCGAGGCCGTCAGTCCGGCCGAGGGACGGAACTCGAGGGAGCCGCTGTTCTGCCAGAAGTGCGTGAGGCCGTTCGCGACCTGACCGGTGTCCGTCGGGGACTCCGCCGCCTTCGTGAACGAGGTGCTCGAGTTCGCGTTGCGCGCCATGGAGCTCGACAACCGGAACGCCGTGGGCGACCATCGGAAACGCTGTCCACGGAAGTTGCGAATGGCGTCACTCTCGCGCACTCCGCGCGGGAGAATACGAAACAGCGCATCGACCACGCGCGGCAGCGTCGATTCGCGACGGTCGTCGGACAGATTGAGTGACGCCCCAAGCGCATACGCGCTGTTGGTGGCCTTCTGAAAGGCGCTCTGCGAGGCGGCATTCGACCAGGTACCATTGAGCGCGAGTCCATTCACGAGCGGGGCATACCATCCACCACCCATCGGGGTCGCCCGTCGCAAGGCGAGCGCGTAGTTCACGCGCTTATCGCTGGGATTGCGCAGCCCCTGAATGCCACTGGCGCGGACGTCGGTGCGGTTGATGAACAGCTGATCCACGCCGGAGCCCGCGTAGTCCACGCTGAATGGCATCACGATGCCGAGTCGTTGGGGCAACATCCGCTCGAGATGCAGGGTGGTGCCCACACTCACCCCGCTCGTGGTGAGGAACGATGGGGTCTCGTTGAGTTGCCGGAAGTTGGGATCGCGACGACTCACGTTCATGCGGAAGTCGGCAAGGTCACCGGCGTTGACCGCCAGACCCAGTTCGCCGGCGAATCCGATATCATCCACCACATCAGTCAGGCGAATGTCGTTGATCCACAGTTCGAGCGTGTCGTTGCTCATGATGCCGGTGCCGCCACGGGGCACACTGTCCACGCGCACAAGGCCGACCGCCATTTCCTGCACGCCGGCGAGATTGGGCGGCGTGACGGTCGGGTCGGCGCTGTACACGATGTAGCCATCCTGACAGACCGCATAACGACGCACGGCCACGCCTCGCGGCAAGCCCGAGCGACGGATCAGCTCCAGGTCGGCGCCAGAACAGGACACCGAGTCGGCGGAGCCGGTCAAGAAATTATTTTCGAGTTGCGCGCGCAGGATCTGAAACTTCTGCAAATCGACCCGCACTTCAGGCTCCCACGCACTGAGCCCCACCCCAGCGTTCACCGGTGTGCGATACATGTAGAAGTTGTTCTCGTCGCGGCCGATCTTCACGTAGCCATTCAACTCGCCGTTCTGCCCCCAGCCGTTGCCGCGGCCACGCATCCACAAGCGTAGCGTCTTGTAGCCCATGAAGGTCTTGGTGCCTTCCTGAAAGCGGAAGAACGCTTCGGCGCGATCAAACGCACGGAACTGACGGCCCGGAATACCCGCCTGCAGTCGCAGCGCACGCTCGTTCACCTGCAGACGGTTGTTCTCGTAACCGGTTTGCCTGTTCTCCGGCGCTTCGATCACACCCGGCGGCGGCGTGTACGGAACCAACGAGGTGGAGTCGAGCGTGCCGATCACGCTGGCGATCACGTAGCCGCCCACCACACCGGCCGAGTCGCCGGCCATACCAGAAAGCGGTTCAACGCTGCGCTTGAGCCACGGGGCGCCGACCAGCTTCAATCGGGTCAGCGCCACGCGCACGAACGCGTCGTCCGCCGACTCGGCGCTCGACACCATCGTGAGCCGCAACGCGCGCACGCGCCGGTCGTTCGGATTGTTTTGCGCTTCAGCCGGCGCGCGCCAGTTGATGCGCACCTGCACCCAGCACAACGAATCGCTGACCACGCCATTCACCGTCGAGTCCTTCTGCTGGTAGCACTTGCCCACTCGCGTCCAATTGCGCGTATCCGCCAGGTCGACCACAAAACGCTTGTATTGCTCCTGATCGATGGCCGCGTTCGGCATGTTGAGCTGGCCGTCGAGATCGATGTCTTCTTCGTCGAGCCGGTTGTTGCGGGCGCCGCAGTTGGCGCGGCTGTCGCCGAGCACCTGCACGATCTGCACCGCTTGCGTGCAGATGGCGACCTTGTTCTGCGTGGAGATCACCGGCGACGGGCCGGTGCGATTCACGACCACGAGCGTATCGGCCACGTCGCCGGGCAGGCCCTTATCGTTCTCGGCCGCGTTAAATGCGCGCGAGAACCGATCGCGCTCGGAATCGAAGCGATCGAAGCCCACGAGCCGCTTGCCGCGATAGGTGGAGTCGGCGGGAAGTCCGGCGCGTACCGGCGAATTCACCGTGAGCGTTTCGGGGGCGAAGGCGACGCTGTTCTCGCTGATCTCGCCGAAGTCGAACACGAGCGTGGGATTGCGCTTCACCTTCGACTGCTCGGATTGCACCAGCGCGAAGAATTCGATGTTCTCGGTCCGCGACAGATCGGCGCCGCTGGGATTGATGACCGTACGCAGCGAACGCCAGCGACGTCCTGAGGGCGTATTGCCAACGAGGCTGTTGTCACCGACCGTCCAGGCGAACCGGCGCTTCGCGGTGCCGGGCTCGAAGTCGAAGATACCGCCGGTTTTGAGCGGATAGAGCGTCATCCACAGCAGCTGCTCAGGTGCCTGCACGCCGCTGCCCACGATGCGCACCGACGGATCGATCTGTTGGAGACTGAACTGAATGAAGTTGCCCCCGACATCGACGCCGTTGTTCTGGAACGCCATCGTCGCGGCGCGATTGACCGAGAACGTGCTACTCCCGAAGCGCGACGCCAGCGTGTTCCCCAGTGACGGACGCGAGCTGTAGTACCAGGAGCCTTCGGAGAGCGAGATCCCGGGCATGGCGCCTTCGCCCTCAAACGATTCGAGGTACGCCTGCCCCGCGGCATTGGGCTGCGGTTTGCTCATCGCGAACTCGCCCTGCAGGCTCACGCGCGACGGGGTGGCGCTGTGCTTGAAGGGGAGCTTCCCGAGCGCGCGCGTGAGTAGCGGTGCATCCCACGCCAGATTGCCGGTGACACCAGCCACCAGCGACCCGACCGGCTCAAACCCGAGCGGCGGTCGGTTGTATCCCGAGCGCTGACTTTGCGAGATCGCGGTGAAGGCCAGCTGCCCGTTCTCGAGAGGGAACTGCGACGCGAAGCCGAGAATGGTGGTGGGCGCCGCCGCGAACAGCGGGTTCTCCTCGTAGCGCACCGACACCTGCCGTGGCGTGGCGAACAGCGTATCCGGCCGATTGAAGGTGATCATGCCGAGGTCGTAGTCGATCTCGTAGTCCGTCGTCTTGGTCAGCAAGCGGCCGTCGAGCGACACGCGCTCGGAGTTGGGCCGCACCTGAATCGTGCTGAGCTTGATGGATTGTGTGCTGCCGCCGCCTTCGGAGAGGTAGCTGGCCACCATGCGATAGATGGCCTGCGGTCGCTGCGCCGAGTACAGGTACTCGTTGGGATAGCGGTACAGCGTGTCGTTGGCTGGATTGGCGAGCGGCTGCGCCAGTCCGCCGCGCGCGAACGGCTGCAGCGACGGATAAAAGACGAAGTAGTCGCGGATCAGCTTTTGCTGGCCGTTGCCGCCGGCGAACGACGCCAGCGTGTTGGGATCATTGGGGCGCGGCCACACGCGATTCTCGACGTCGAACGCCGCCGAGTTGGTGGCCTGCGAGAGGCCGAACAGCTGCAGATAGGTTTCGCCGCGCGACGCATCGATCGGCTTCTCCTGGTCGCCGGAGGTGCCGGTGACGAGCTTGAGCTTGATCGTTTGGCGCTGCAGATCTTCGCCGCCGAGGCGATACACCGACTTGAGTTCGCGCAGGAAGTAGGCGGTGTTGGTGGGCTGCAGTTCTGGCTCCCAGAGCAGATTCGCGTACTGCGGGTCGGCCGTAAACTCGATGTCGGGCGTGCCGCCGGTGTTCACGTTCCGTCCCGGCGTGCCGGCCACATTCACTTCGTACGCGACAGCGAGCCGCTCACTGTTGGGATTGAGCGGACGCACCAGCGCAATCCAGAGCTGCGAGGGATCGACGTAGTAGTCGACGTTCTCGCGCAACACTTCGTAGATCTGCCGCGAGGGATTGCGCGCCCCGCGCACCGAGAACTGCGGGCCACGGGGATTCTGATTCGCGGCGCCGATGAGCTGGCGATACACGTACAGTCGCGCCGGTCGCACGGAATCGGGGAGCGATGCGGCGAGTTGCTGCATCTGCTGCCGATTCAACAGGTCGATGTTGGGGTACCCACCGAGCAATCGTGGATCGATCGTAAAGAAGAATCGTCGCGTTTCGACCTGAATGTCTTCGATGACGCGATCGACCTGCTGCTGCGAGCGTTCCCCGATCGTAAAGACGTTGTCCTTGGAGACATTGCCTTTCTGTTGCGCCGCGATGGACGTGAAGCGCATGGGTCCGATTTGTCCGGTGGCCTGAATCCCGTAGTTACCCGACGGGATGCCCGACGTGAGGAAGCGCGAGGCCGGCGGCTGGAAGGTGACGTTGCCGACTTCGAGCGTCTGCAGGGCTTCGTCCGACTTGCCCTGGTAGCGCACCGAGATGTTGTTCGACGCATCGAATTCACGCTGCGAGTCGTAGTCGACATTCACGTGCACGCGATTGGCCACGACGCCGCCGGTGCGCACGTTGAACTGAAAGTCGAACGCCGGCTGAAAGATGCCGAAGCAATTGTTGCCAAGGATGGTGAGCTGCGCCGTGGTGCATCGCTCGTTGCGACTGCGCTGCACCTTCGACTCGAGGCGCGACTGGAGGGCGATCCCGAGGTCGCCGATGTCGCCCACGAGGTCGGTGGCGAGCTGGGTGGCGGCATCAGCCCCCGGCCGGCGTTGCGGAACCAGCGGCACCAGGGCGCCGGGGGTCGGGCCGCTGTCGGACCGGGCGGCGACGACCGTCGACCCCGGCCCAGCGAGGCCGCGGACGACCGTCTGTCCCCAGCGAGCGACGATCCGCTCCTCGTGGCGGCGACGGGCGATGGCGACGGCGCGATCGGCGACGCGGGCGGGATCCGGCCGCAGCGCCGTAGCGACGCCAAAAGGGCCGAGGATGGAGGGGACCTTCAGGCGTAGAGAATCCGCAGCCAAACGCGCCCCTGGAGGCAATGGCGCTGACTGAAGGGCACCCGACTGCGCCGCGAGCGGTGACGCGGTCACGGAGACGGCCGTCAGCAGCGCCAACGGCCATGCCAGCCGCCATGCCACGCGCGCCCAAATCTGGAGCTGCCTGCGCACCGAACTCCGGTCGTGGGGTACCAGCGGCCAACCCTGTCGCCGCCGTACGGTCAAAAACTGCGAGCGCATATTGTCGACTCTAGGCCGACGCGCCCTTGATAATGCGGGTGGTCACCACGGAATTTACGTCGTGAAGCTTGTTACCCGCTATGTCGTGCGCGAGCACGTCGGACCTCTCCTGTTTGCGCTGTCTGCGCTGACGTCGCTGCTCATGCTGCAGTACGTCGCGCGCCAGCTCGCGAACCTTGCCGGCAAGGGACTCCCCTGGTCGGCCATCGGCAAGTTCTTCGTCCTGTCGCTGCCATTCACCATCGCGATGACGATGCCGATGGCCGTGCTCGTGGCGACCTTGTACACCTTCGGTCGTATGGCCGCCGAACACGAGATCACCGCCTTCAAGGCGAGTGGTGTGCGTG